>CALFBW010000362.1 GCA_937951415.1 uncultured Chitinophagales bacterium
GGAAACATCGATAAACTTCACTTCCGTATTGAAATCAGAAGCTACCAAGTCGATAAGCTCAGCATCCAAACGCTGGTTAATAGAAACGAAAGTTCCCAGGCTCATACAAGAGCTGATGATTTCAGCAACTCCAACATTTAGTAAAGAAGCCAACTCACTTACTGTGATGAACTCCGTTACTTCGAGCACTTGGCTTTCCATCATTTCAGCAGCTTCCGCCTGGAGACGTTTCTTCTCCATGGTTTCCCGCTTACTTCGACGCACTTTTTGTCTGGTCTTTTTATTACCTCCAGACATTCGAGCCATAGTTGCCTTTAGCTTCTCTTGGATTTCCTTACCGGTAATCTCTTGAGGAATATTAGGACGGCCTGCACCTGCACCTGTTCCTGTACCTTTCTTCTTTCCTCGACCTCCACCAGTAGTGTTTCTTCCTGCGGTTTTTCGACCGCCGCCTCCACCTTTACCAGCTGGAACACCAGTACGTTTGATGCGTTTTCTTTTTCCTTTCTTTTCTTCAGGCTTTTTCTCAACTGGCAAAACAATCTTACCCATCACCTTTGGACCTTCCAAGGTAATTTTCTTGCGCTCAATCATAATTTCCTTAGGAGGAGCTTTTGCTTGAGGCTTTTTCTTTACAGGTGGCTTTGGCTTTACCGGTTGCTTTTTTGCTGCTGGCTTCTCCACTTTTGGCTTAGGAGGATTTGGCTTAGAAGGTCGGTTCTGCTGCTTTTTCGAAAAATCATTCGACTTCGATTTCGGCTTTGGAATCGGCTTTTTCAGATTATTCAAGTCGATTTTCCCAATCACCTTAGGGCTTGGTCCATCCTTCGGAGCAGTTTCAACTTCCTTCTTTGGGCTGTTCTCCACAGGCTTTTCTGGAGCTTTTTCCACTTTAGGTTTTTCTTTTACTGCTGGTGCTTCGACCTTTGCTGCGGGCTTAACTTCCTCCTTGACAGGTTCCTCCTTGATAGGTTCCTTCACTTTTACTGGCTCTTCCTTTACCACAGGTGTCTCAACAACTGGATCTGGCTTTGGAGGTGCAATTTCTTCCACAGGTGTGGCAGGGGGTGGAATGGGTGGTGGAGTGGGTTTACTTTCGACAACTCGCTTGATTGTTGGGGCATCTGTAAGCTCGTCAGGTCGAATAGTTTTAATGTTCCCTTTGTCGTCTAGCGCTCGCTTTTCGCGTTTTTTCTGGCCAATGGTGATTTTTTCAGATCGTTCCTTAAGTGCTGCATCTTGGCTGAACTCGTTGTCCAGTACATCGCACATCTCGGCCGTTAGCTTTGAATTGGGTGTGAATTCATCTTTGAATCCAGCACCTTTCAAATGCCCTATCGCCGTGTCGATCCCTATATTCAGGTCGCGGACGATCTTCGCTAATCTGGCTCCCTTCTTTCTTGCCATAAATTCTTTTGAGACTGCAGATCATAGCTTAACTACTAATCTGAGGTCTGTTCGAACGACTTACTTTGGTTATTACCTTAATTTCCGTTCTAGCCTGTAAATATATAACTCTACTTGTCATCAAGCTGTACATCTTCCGATTCATCTGCTTTAACAGATTCTTCCTCGGCTTTCGCCTCTGTTACATCCTCAACAACTTTTTCAGTTTCTGTAGATTCTGCTTCGGCTTTTGCCTCAACTGCATCTTCAACAACTTCTTGTGGTTCAGAAGTTCCATCATTGGCAACTTCTTCTTCTCCACTATCTTTTTCAGAACCTTTGTTAGAATTTTCTTCAATTACCGACAAAGTTTCCTCATCAAATTCTGACTTAAGAACTCCTATTACAAAATCAACCGTCTCCTCTTCCAAATCGGAACGTCTGATCAATTCTGCGCGATCCATATCCAACACACTAAGCGCTGTATCCAAACCAATTCCCTTTAAAATATCCAACACCCACTGATCAATCTCATCGGAGAATTCGCTCAACAAGATATCTTCTTGTCCCGCCAAGTTCTCATCAATATCGCGGTAAACATCAATTTCATAACCTGTTATACGGCTAGCGAGCTTAATGTTCAATCCTCCACGACCAATGGCCAAAGAAACTTGATCTGGATCTAAAAACACACTTACACGTTTATTCTCTTCGTCGATATCCATTGAGTTGATTCTCGCTGGTGTCAAACATCTTTGAATAAATAAAGTCGTGTTATTCGTATAGTTAATAATGTCAATATTCTCGTTTTTCAACTCACGAACAATTCCGTGAATACGAGAACCTTTCATTCCTACACAAGCTCCTACTGGATCAATACGATCATCGTAAGACTCTACTGCCACTTTCGCGCGCTCTCCAGGCTGGCGAACAATTTTCTTTATGGTAATCAGACCATCAAAAATTTCCGGCACCTCCAATTCCATCAACTTCGCTAAGAAGTTACTATCCGTTCTAGACAAACGAATAACGGGATTGTTATTTCTCAAATCCACCTCTTTTACAATAGCGCGGATATTATCGCCTTTCTTAAAGAAGTCAGAACGAATCATCTCTTGTTTGGGCAAGATCAACTCATTTCCTTCATCATCTAAGACCAACAATTCTCGTTTCCAAATCTGGTAAACTTCTCCTACTACAATGTCGCCCACTCGATCCTTGTACTTCTTGTACAATTCATCTTTTTCGAGCTCCATGATTCGAGAAATCAAGGTTTGACGTGCTGCCAAAATAGCACGACGACCAAAGTCCATCAAGCCAACTGGCTCCTGCACTTCCTCTCCCAATTCGAAATCTTCCTCTATGTTTCTAGCTTCCGTAATCCCAATTTCAAAAGCTGGATCTTCAATCTCCGTATCATCTACGATTCGACGCATTCGCCAAATCTGCAAATCACCACGATCGGTGTTTACAGTGATATCAAAATTATCATCCGATCCATACTTCTTCTTAATGATGGTGCGGAATACTTCCTGAAGCACCTTCATCATGGTTTCCCGGTTGATGTTCTTGAATTCTTTGAATTCGCTGAACGAGTCTACTAGGTTAATCGTTTGCTTGTTATTCTTGCTCATGAAAAAGAAATAACGGCTTTTACACTCTGAATTTCATCAAAACCAATTTGGTGCAAAACGCGCTCCTCTTGCCTTCGCTTGAGTTTGAGCACTTCTTCCACCGAAAAAGTTTCTTCTTTTACGGTCATTAGGGTTCCCTTAACTTGTGTTCCATCTTCATATCGGACTTCCACCAGTTTACCAAGATACTTTTCGTACTGCTTTTTCACTTTAAATGGGCGATCTGCCCCAGGCGAAGAAACTTCTAACAAATACTTTTCGGGAACCAATGCCTCCTCTTCCAAATGATGTTCGAGAAAGCGGCTAGTCTTTGCACAAGTTTGGATATCTAAGCCGTCCAAATTATCAATAAAGACCTGAATTCGGGCGTCACCTCCAATTCGAATCTCCACCAAAAAATTTTGGCTGTTATCGAATTGCTCTGCCAACAATTCCTCTATCCTGTGCTGAACTATTTTTCTATTAATGGTATTCGTTTTATCCTAGCAATAAAAAGAGGGGACAATGTCCCCTCCTTTCGGCTGCAAATATAAGCTTTTTTGCCAATTTTAAGTATTTCTCAGCTGCTAAAAAGCGAGGAATCCACTTTTCATTCGCAGCTATCATTCGAATTCTCTCATAATCATCTTTTATTTATTTGTAAAAGATAGATTAACAGCACTCGAAGCATCAATTTCTTCTATGACTTCAATTTCTCTGCTGCTCGAATGTGCAACTCTTCGTATTGTACTTGATCAATCAATGAAGGTGCATCAATCATTACGTCTCTTCCTGAATTGTTTTTAGGGAAGGCAATAAAGTCACGAATGGCATCGGCGCCACCAAGTAACGCACACATACGATCGAAACCGAAGGCCAATCCTCCATGTGGAGGCGCTCCATATTCAAAAGCACCCATCAAGAAGCCAAACTTCTCAACATACTCTTCTTCTTCCATTCCTAATAGTTGGAAAACGCGCTCTTGCAATCCACGATCATGGATACGAATAGATCCTCCACCAAGCTCTGTTCCATTCAATACCATATCGTAGGCATTGGCACGAATTTCACCAGGATTTGTATCCATCAAATGGAAATCCTCTTTCTTTGGAGAGGTGAATGGGTGATGACGTGCTACCCAACGTTCCTCTTCTTCGGCCCACTCCAACAATGGGAAATCAACTACCCACAAGAATTTGTAATCGTCTTTCTTGCGAAGTCCCAACTGGTTACCCATTTCTAAACGCAAGTCGTTCATTTGACCGCGTACTTTTTCTGTTTCTCCAGACAAAACCAACAACAAATCTCCTGGCTGAGCTCCCATTTTGTCTGCCCATGCTTGAAGAGCATCAGCATCAAAGAATTTATCTACGGAAGATTTGAAAGTACCATCTTCGTTGCATTTCACATAAACCATTCCTTTGGCTCCAACCTGTGGACGCTTCACGAATTCTGTCAATCCATCCAACTGCTTACGCGTGTATGAAGCTGCGCCTTTGGCACAAATTCCTACTACCAACTCAGCATTATCGAATATTGAAAATCCTTTTCCTTGTGCAACATCATTAAGCTCCACAAACTGCATATCGAAACGGATATCCGGCTTGTCTGATCCATACAAACGCATGGCTTCTGCATAAGTCATTCTTGGGAAGTCGTTTACTTCCACATTGTGAACGAACTTCAAAATATGACGCATCATTCCTTCGAAAGTATTCAAGATGTCTTCTTGATCAACGAAAGTCATTTCACAGTCTATCTGTGTAAATTCTGGTTGGCGATCGGCTCTCAAATCTTCATCACGGAAACAACGTACAATTTGGAAGTAGCGGTCGTAACCAGCAACCATCAACAATTGCTTAAAGGTTTGCGGTGATTGTGGCAAAGCATAAAATTGCCCCTCATTCATACGAGAAGGCACCACAAAATCTCTAGCACCCTCTGGTGTACTCTTAATTAAGTAAGGCGTTTCTACTTCTAAGAAATTATTAGAATCTAGATAGCGACGAACCTCTTGCGCAATGCGGTGGCGCAACATGATGTTCTTTTGAACCACTGGACGGCGCAAATCCAAGTAGCGGTATTTCATACGCAACTCTTCACCACCATCGGTTTCGTTCTCAATCGTGAAAGGCGGTGTGTCTGCGGCATTTAAAACACGCATTTCATCGACCAACACTTCCACTTCCCCGGTGGGGATGTTTTTATTTTTATTACTACGCTCACTTAGCTTTCCAGAAGCCTGAATAACAAATTCTCGACCTAGCTTTTTTGCTTGCTCACAAAGCTCTGGATCTGTATCGTTGTTAAACACCAATTGTGTGATTCCGTAGCGATCTCGCAGATCAACGAAAACCATTCCACCAAATTCGCGGGTCTTCTGTACCCAGCCGGCCATTTTTACCTCTGAGCCCGCATGTTCTAAGCGTAACTCACCACAGTTGTGTGTCCGATACATAATCGTTTTGTTTGTCCTTTTTGAATGATAAGAACCCCTTATCCTCTTAAATGGTTCTTACAGTTTTGATTTATTACAAAAACAGTGCGCAAAGATAAAGAAAGTACAGGTTGGCTGCTGCCTAGGATAACTTTCTGACAAAGAAGCTGCTGATCTCTTTCAGATTGGTATTTATTACTTGAATTCAAGTTAAGTAAGCTTTTGTATAAAAGGGAAACCAGATCTATCGCAATGTCTTGAAGCGTTCGGCGTCTAGTTTTATACCAATAAAAACCAAGATGCTAAAGGCCAACAAGGAGGAACCTCCATAGCTTAAAAATGGCAAGGGAATTCCTATAACGGGCACCAAACCAATGGTCATTCCCACATTTATACATAAGTGAACAAATATGATGGTGGCCACCGAATACAAATAAACGCGTGCAAATGTTGTGGGGGAACGCTCCCCTAAAGCCAGCAGCCGCAAAAGCAGAAACAGAAATAAAAGGATGACGGATGCGGTTCCCACAAATCCAAACTCCTCTCCTACTACACAGAAAATAAAATCGGTGGTTTCTTCTGGGACATAATCTCCTCGAATTCGAACGCCGTTCAAGAATCCTTTTCCTGAAACACCGCCAGAACCAATGGCGAGCATGGCTTGGGTTCGATTATAGCCAATGCCTTGTGGGTCTTTCACCTTTCCCAGGTAATCATTGATTCGATTTCTATGGTGTGTTTTCAAAACATTGTCGAATGCGTATTGTCCAATGTGTGCAAATGATAAGGCAGCCCAAAGTGCCAAAAGAATTCCGAAGCTCGCCTTCTTCCAAAAAAACAAGGCGCCCAAGATCCCCAGTGAAAGCAAAATCAAGGCAAGAATAATTAACTTTTCGAAGGTTTCTGGACTAAATTCATTCACTAGTTCGGTCTGCATCCAAGGATAAAATATGGAGAGCAAAACCAAGGGAGCAGCAAAAGCTATGATGATAAAATGATTCGACAAGGATATCTTTTTATCGTTTGATTGACTGATGAGTTTATAGGTTAAATGTAAAATGGTGCTAATCAAAACGGAAGCCGATAGAAACAAACCCAGCGGAAGTTTTCCGAAATAAAAAGTACAGAGTGCCACAGTAGCCGCAGAAAAACCTAAGATTAAAACGTAAGCCGACAACCCTTCTCGATATAAGATCAATAGCATTCCTCCATAAACCAAAGCGGTTCCAGAATCACCTTGTGCGATGATTAATAGCATAGGGAACAAGAAAACAGAACCTGCCAATAAGGAGTCTTTCCATCGACGGAGATCCATGTTTCGGCGAGCTATTACTGTTGCCAATAGCAATGCTGTAGATATTTTCGCAAACTCCGAGGGTTGTAAGCGAAAGAAGCCGAGATCAATCCACGATTGCGCTCCGGCAATAACGCGCCCAAAAAACATCACGTACAAGAGTAGCAGTATGGTTACTCCAAAAAAGACAGGAGATAGCTGTTGAAATATTCGAACATCAATGAATTGAATAAAGATGACGACCAAAAATGAAATGGACGCCCACAAGAACTGCTTTCCAAAGCGTGTCTTCAATAGGGTTTCCAAGCTCAAAAGTGGAGCATCGCCCATTGATTCGTACGCAGCAGAATAAATTGCTACCAAGCCAACAATCACTAAGAGTATGTAAAGTAAAACCGTGAACCAATCAGTGGCAGTACTTCTTGTGTTTCCACCTCTCATTCTCCTTCTTTCTCTTTAAGTTCTAATCGCTGCCTTTCCTTTTCTTCCCTCGCCTTCAAAATCGGCTCAATCAAATTGGCATCTTTCATTCGATCTTCCAGCCACTTTCTACTTTCATCGATTTCTCGATGCATATACATTTCCATGGCTAAACTGGCAATTGGTGCTGCGTATCGACTTCCGTAACCCCCATTCTCTACCACCACTGCAATGGCGATTTCTGCATTGTTCAATGGGGCAAAACCCACAAAAATAGAATGATCGTCCCCGTGAGGGTTTTCAGCAGTTCCTGTTTTACCACAAACTTCCACGTCGCCGAACTGTGCAATTTTCGCAGTTCCATCCGTTACTACTTGTCGCATTCCTTTAGCTACCGCATCGAAGTGTCGTTTTTCAATCTCAATATCGTGGGCTGAAATCGTAAAGGGTTCGTCCACTAATTCGCGGTACTTCATCCGATCTTCCCGCTTCACTACATGTGGAGCAATTGCTTTTCCTCTATTGGCAATGGTTGCCGTGAACTGCGCCATTTGCAATGGAGTAATCGCAAACTCTCCTTGACCAATTCCTAGAGAAATGATTGTCGATGCTTTCCAAGCACCCTCTCCGTATATTTTATCGTAATAACCTACCGACGGGATATTACCGGGATTCTCATTCGATAAGCCAATATTTAGTCGACGACCCATTCCAAAATCCTCTAAGTATTCCACCCAACGCCCTAGCGCTTGCGATTGCTTTTCATATTTTTCGTTCTCAATCGTTTTTCGAAAAACCGTCCAGAAGTATGGATTACAAGACTGCTCAATGGCATCTTGGATATTTTTATTCGGAGCATGACTGTGCGAACAGCGCAATCTTCGTCGAGCACTCAATTGATAGTACCCCTTACAAGCAAACCAGTAATTTTCGTTAATCACCTCTTCCGCCAAACCAATCAAGCCCACTACTGGTTTGAGAGTAGATCCTGGTGGATAGCGAGCTTGCAGCGCTCGATTCAATTGAGGACGCAAGGGGTTTCTATTCAGTTCTGAAAAATTCTTGGAGCGCTCACTACCTGTTAAAAGGTTCGGATCATAAAAAGGCGTGCTGACTAGGGCAAGAATTTCTCCAGTAGCAGGTTCAATCGCCACTAAGCTGCCTATCTTATTGTACATAAGACTTTCAATATAAGTCTGTAATTTCAAATCAATGCAAAGATTCAAACCCTTACCCCGTTCTGCCTCTGAATCTCTGCTCCCATTGTTAAAGCTAGACTTATCCCTTCCATAAGCATCAACCGTGATATAGCGTTTGCCCTTCTTACCGCGCAAGATTTCTTCGAAAGTTTTTTCGATACCATTTACACCATGGTAATCTCCCGCTTGATAGTATTCGTTTTCCTTGACCGTTTCTCGGTTCACTTCACTCAAATAACCCATTAAGTGTGGCGCGCTTGAATAGGGATATTGTCGAATCGTTCGCACTTGGGCATAAAAACCAGGAAACTTGTGCAATTGCTCTTGCGCTGGTAAAAACTCCTCAGGTGAAAGTTGTCGTATAAAAGGTGTTTGTTTGTAACGAGACTCTTTTATTGCCTTATCCATTTTCGCTTGAAACTCTTCAACGTTAATGTCAAAAGTTTTGCAAAATAAAAGCGTGTCTAAATCTTTGACTTTTTTGGGAATAACCTCAATGTCATAGACTGGCATGTTCTTCACTACTACTACTCCATTGCGATCATAAATCAGTCCTCTGGAAGGGTGAATGGTTTCAATTCTATATGATCCACTTTCCGCCCGATCAGAGTAAGTATCATCAAAGACCTGCACAGACATAAGTTTCCCGATAAGCACAAAAGCGGCTACGATAAATATTCCAGCTACAACTAGACTTTTCCTTTCTTGACCAAAGGCCATAGAGCAATCTTAAAATAAATACTAAAACGAATTTGGGGAACGAAGCATCTGCAGTCAACAGAGCTATTTGAAGACTGTTTCCAAGCGCACAAAGTTACTATTGTTTAGGACGAATTACAGCTTGATATATTACTGCAAGCAAGATAGAAACTACGGTACTGAGTAAAACTCTTAAGAAGGTGATGTGAAAATCTTGAAAACTAAAGACTTCGATGTAGAAATAAGCCAAGTGATGAATAAAAAATGCTACACTCGCATAGATCACAAACCAGTTAAAACCCATGGATCGCATGGTGGGATATTGATCATCATCATAGTCCCCCCGAGGTCGATTCAATCTGATTATCGTAGGGCGAAGAAAGCCCAAGAGTGTAGCAGCGGAAGCATGCATGCCGTGTGTATTCGCATAAATATCAACGCAAAAGCCCAAGAAAAAGGAAAGCACAATCACCAACCAATGAGGAATTCTAAACGGCAGCAATAAAATAAACAAAGGATATAAGTACACATTCAGATTGCCGTAAATCTGAATATCATTAAGCACCAAAACCTGCAAAAGCAGCAGCGCAAGAAAACGGATGATATTTATGAGTAAATCATTGCTCATTCTCCAATACTTCCAAGGATTTTATTTCTTCTTTGTCAACAAAATCGATAACGTAAACGTGCTTCACTCTTCCTAGGTCGGTAAAAGGTCGGACATCAACATCGTGAAAATTTTCTCCTGCCTGTAAGTCCACCGCTTCCACGATTCCCACTGGAATATTTTCAGGAAAGATGGAAGAGAAACCCGAAGTAACAATGGTATCGCCTTGGCGAACGTTCACACTTTCGGTAACAAAATTCAATTGAACAAACTCACTGGATCTTCCATCCCAACTCACAGGGCTAGAGGTATTGTTTTTCTTAATTTTTGCAGGGACCGTGCACTTTTTATTAAGCAAACTCATCACCGAAGCATAATTCGCGCTGACGAACTGCACTTTCCCTACTACCCCATCTTTTGTCATTACACCCATATCCACCTCTACTCCATCCTTGCTTCCTCGGTTGATCGTCATGTAATTGTATTGCTTGTGCGTACTCAAATTCAAGACCTTTGCGGACTGAAAATGATAGAGTTGCTGATAAATGGTGTCTCTTATGGTATCAGCTTCTGAAAATTCCAAACTGGCTTGTAAGAATTGTTGATCTAATAAAAGAGCGTTCATTTTGGCCAAACTATCGTTCTGCGCTCGGAGATCGAGGTAATCAGTAAAGTTGGACTTTTGACTAAACAAAGAACCACCCGCAAAATTCGCGGCATGCATAATGCGCGTTCGCTGAAAATGCTGACTTTGATTAATCATCAAGAAGCAAACTGCTTGAAGCAGCAAGAATAGTAGAAAGGGGTGATAATAGGATAGTAACTCTAGTAGCTTTCGCATTCACCAAGAATTACTTAGTCATCAAGAAAGGGTAGCTCTCAGGAGAACGCAAGGCAATTCCAGTTCCGCGCACTACTGCACGAAGTGGATCATCCGCTACGTGTACAGCTAGTTTTGTTTTTTGCGCCAATCGACGATCCAAACCGCGCAACAATGCTCCACCACCAGTTAAGTAAATTCCCGTTTTGTAAATATCGGCTGATAATTCTGGAGGCGTGCTTTCCAAGGCTCTCAAAACAGCTTCTTCGATCTTACTGATTGACTTGTCAAGACAGTGCGCAATCTCTGCGTAACCGATCATAATTTGTTTTGGAACTCCTGTCATCAAGTCGCGACCATTTACCGGATAATCGTCTGGACCTTCTTCCAGCTCAATCAATGCCGAACCAATGTTTATTTTGATATTCTCAGCGGTTCGTTCTCCAATTAAAATGTTGTGTTGACGGCGCATGTAATCGACGATATCCATTGTAAACTCATCACCTGCCACGCGAATACTCTCATCGCAAACGATTCCCATCATGGCAATCACCGCAATTTCGGTAGTTCCTCCACCAATATCAATGATCATGTTCCCTTCTGGCTCTCCTACATCAATGCCTATTCCTAAGGCGGCAGCCATCGGCTCGTAAATCAAATAGGTTTCTTTCGAACCAGCATGCTCTGCAGAATTGAAAACTGCCCGTTTCTCCACTTCAGTAATTCCCGAAGGAATACAAATGACCATTCTGTAGGACGGTGAAAACAATCGCTTCTTAGGATAGATCATTTTGATCATCTCACGAATCATTGACTCCGCAGATTCAAAATCAGCAATCACCCCATCCTTTAATGGTCGAATGGTTTCGATGTTTTTATGGGTTTTCTCATGCATCTGCATAGCCCGTTTACCGGTCGCTATTACTTTGGAAGTGCTGCGATCAACAGCCACAATAGAGGGCTCGTCAACAATTACGTTTCCTTTGTAAATAATAAGAACATTTGCCGTTCCTAAGTCGATGGCAATGTCGTGTGTGAGAAAATCAAAAAGTCCCATTAATAGTCTTGTTCCGTAATCCTCGGCAAAAAATTGGAAAGCCCCGTAAACACTCCCTCGGCAAGCAGTGCAACTCTTGCTGCAAAAGTACGATGAATAGGGCACTTTAACTACTATATTATTCCATTATCACCAATTGATTAGCGCATTTTTTTTGTCCGCATATATATGCTAAAAAAGTGATCTCCAATGATCCAGTCTAGCAGACATTTACAGCCGTATTTTGAGCATGAGCAAGTCCACCCAGAGCAAATTTTCTCAGCCTCATTCAGGGATGTCTATTTTATCAAAAATAGAACATAAGACATTTATTATC
>CALFBW010000363.1 GCA_937951415.1 uncultured Chitinophagales bacterium
CTACGTGATCACCTACCACTGCAACATAATTTCCCTTAAAAAGCCCGGCGATCCATTTTCCGTATAATTTTTCGATGACCCACGGTTCTGGTAAGGGCATTAAGTCAATGCCTCTGTAGTCAATGAAATTTTCTTGACCCATCTGCTGTTTCGAAAGAAGACTCATTAAATGTTGAGCACGAGCGGCACTTTTGCAAGAAAGTATTATGCAAGCAGGTATCGATTCATTGGCATTTACTTGCTCCGTAAAAACCAAACCCCAATGATTGCCCATCCACTCTTCGAAAAATTGCTGGTAGTTTTTATCATTTCCTGCCAAACTTTTTAGGAAAGAGGACCCATCGCTCACCTCTTGATATAAAAAAGCAGCCGAATTATGTGGCACCAGTTCTGCTATTCTTCCCGGCGTTTTTGAATAACCTTCCCGTTCCACCTTAAACAAGTTGCCCAACTCCGCACTCTTAACACCGTCCGATTTAATGTCGAAACCCAAAGCCGTATTTTCTATGTCTAAGTCGAATGCAAAGCCATCCGAAGTTCTAGCAATTTCATCGAATAAACTGTTCGTACCATTGCGCAAATAAGCGCTTTCAAAGTAGGTCGCTTTCTCGCTGTTCACATAAACATGAACGCTGTTTTTTTGAAAAGCACTGAAGGCCTTTCTAGCTTTTCTTGCCACTGAGTTGGAACCAGCATTGTTGTAAGCCAAAATGGCTTCTTCCAGCAAAGTCGACTGAAAACTGAAAATGATGCAAGCGCCTACAGAGCTTATATGTAAAGGGCGCGGACTTGTTTTTAGTTCATAAATGCGCACACCATTGTAAACATGATCTTCGTAATTAATCCCTTTTTGATTTGCCTTGTCTAATAAATATGAAACACTACCGATGCCTTTCAAAATGCCTAAATAGTCGTAATCCTTTGCATTACTCAAATGTAGACTAGCCAATAAATGCGCTGTCTGATGAACAGGTTTCAATTGGCTACTGTCTCCAAAAGTGGTATTCATAGCATCCAGTAGTTTAGGGAGCTTATGAACGAATTGCACCTCTTGAATGTCTTTCCACCAGTCCGTACTTGCGAGCTTTTCAAGCTGACTAGCAGGTTGCCTGATTTCGACAATCATCAAGTTAGAATCGGGTACCAAATGGAAATTACTACTACTGCCCAGGCAGCCTTTTCCCAAGAAAAGGTAGGCCAAAAGTAGGACGCCAAAGAGCACCGCCACGGAACTTCCAATCTTCACACGCGTCATTGAGGGCATTGTGCTAATTTTGTCGATGAATTTCGACGATCAAATGCATTGATTTCGATCAAAAGTAGCCATTTAAAACAACAAACAATGAGCCGAAAATGGCTTTTTATAGGCTTCCTTCTTATGGCATTAGGAGTAGGCATTGGAGCTTTTGGAGCACATGGCTTGAAAGCGCGACTGAGCCCTTACTATCTCGGTATTTTTGAGAAAGGCGTCTTGTACCACTATTTGCACTCCTTTGGAATCATTGTTGCATCATTAGCAGGGAATTACATCAATAAAAAATGGGCCGATGCGGCCGCTTTATTGCTGTTTTTGGGCGTTTGTGCCTTTTCAGGCTCCTTGTATTTGTTGGCAACTGCAGAAATTCTCGGAATTCAACATTGGAAGTGGCTCGGACCAATTACACCCATCGGTGGAACTTGTTTCATCATGGCTTGGTTGATCTTAGCGGTGGCTGTTTGGAAAGGGGAACATAAAAAAGTAGAAAATGAGTAAATCGTATGAAGCATTTGTAACGCACCGACAGCGCATCACAGATGTTCAAAAAGCAACAGCCGTACTAGGTTGGGATCAAGAAACCAACCTACCTAAAGATGCTGGGCAAATTAGAGCTCGCCAAACAGCAACCTTGGCAGGTATTGCTTACGAATTGTCCACAGATGGTAAGTACATCGACTTAGTACGCAGTCTGAGTGAAGACAAGACGTTGACGCATAGACAGCAGCGCAATGTAGCGCAATGTATGCGTACTGTAGAGCGCAACTTGAAGATGAGCAAGGAAATGGTCGAGCGCCAGTCGCGTTTGTCTTCCAAAGCTTTTGACAGTTGGGTGATTGCTCGAAGACAGGATGATTTTTCTGTGTACGCTGCAGACTTGCAAGAGTTGGTAAGCTTAAAACGGGAGCAGGCAGATCGCTTGGGATATGAAGAGCATCCATACGATGCCTTAATGGACGAATTTGAGCCTGGTGCCAAAACGAGTCAGCTCAAAGTGTTGTTTGAGAACGTACGAGCTCAATTGGTTGATTTTGTGAAAGAAATTGCTGACGTTCAGCAAGTAGAAGATGCTTGGTTGTATAAGCACTATCCACAAAACAAGCAGTGGGATTTTACCATCGAAATTCTCAAAAAGATCGGCTACAACTTTGATCGTGGTCGCCAAGACATCTCCGCACATCCTTTTACAGTAGATTTTGGACCCACTGATGTGCGCGTAACGACCCGTGTAAACTTGGACGACGTGCAGGAAGCCTTGTGGGGAACTTTGCATGAAGGAGGCCATGCTTTGTACGAGCAAGGACTTCGCGTAGATGATTACGGTTTGCCCACAGGAATGGCTATTTCTTTGGGTATTCATGAATCGCAATCTCGATTATACGAAAACAATCTCGGTCGAAGTCTGCCTTTCTGGAAAGCAAATTACCACGAGCTGCAAAAGGTTTTTCCTGAGAATTTGGGAAGCGTTTCGCTCCAAGATTTCTACAAGTCTTGCAATTTGGTGCGTCCATCTTTGATTCGCACCAATGCTGACGAGTTAACTTACCATTTCCACATCTTGATTCGTTTTGTTATTGAACAAGCGTTGATTTCAGGAGAATTGGAGGTGAACGACATTCCAGAAGCATGGAACAGTCGCTACAAAGAGTATCTGGGAATCGATGTTCCAACAAATGCGGAAGGCTGTTTGCAAGATGTCCACTGGGCTCATGGAGCTTTTGGCTATTTCCCAACTTACTCTTTGGGAAGTTTTTATGCAGCCCAGTTTTTCCGTAAGGCGAAAATGGATTTGCCCAACATGGTAGATGAAATTGAAAAAGGAAACAACCAGCCACTTTTATCTTGGCTGAGAGAAAATATACACGATCACGGACAATTGTACGGAGCTGAAGAACTCTGTAAAAAGGTGACAGGAGAAGGCTTAAATTTTGATTATTTCATGAATTATGCACGCGATAAATATTCAACGATTTACGACTTGCAAGGCATGAAAGATTTAATCGCCTAATTTTAACTAGATTAATTTATTCGATATGTTATTCTTAAAAGAAGAAAAGAAAAATAGAACTTCTGAATTCCGAGGTGCTGGAGGATCTGGCGGCGGAGTGATGGAATTCTTTTTAGGCCTCGTAATGTTTATTGCTGGCTTTTATTTATTCCTCAGTAATATCCATGTAGGAATGGGCGGATTTGGAGGAGCAATGGGCGGCGCACTCTATAGCTGGGGCGGTGTAAAAATTACCACCGGCTATGTCCTTATTCCCTTTTTATTCGGAATAGGAATGATTTTTTATAATTCCAATAATTACCTCGGCTGGATATTGGCAATAGCTTCCTTGATTATGATTGTCTTCGGAGTAATTGCCAATGTGCAAATGAACTTCCGTCATTTAAGTGCCTTCGATTTGATTATTATACTCGTATTAATGATTGGGGGAATCGGTTTATTCCTGCGTTCCTTGAGGCAATTGAGTTAATGGGAGAATTTGCTAATAAATAAAAGAACTACTGTGCTATTGTAGTAGAGTGGTTAATAAATAAAAGAAGGGATTGCTTTATATAAAGTAGTCCCTTTGCTTTTTGTAATAAATGAGGGCGTGCGTATAATTTGTAAATTTGCAGCACGACCTTGCAAGTCTTCATTGGTTTTTATTAATAAATAAATGAGCGGGAAAGTATCCATCATCATGTCGGTGAAAAACGGCGCGGAATATTTGCCCGCTTGTCTAGACAGTATTCTGGCGCAAAGCTATACGAATTGGGAGCTGTTGTTAATAAATAACTTTTCGAAAGATGCGGTTCCTGAAATATTAGAAGATTACGCGAAAAAAGAACCGCGTATTCGTTGGGAGGCAAGCAAAAAAGACGATTTAGTTGCTGCACTCAATCAATCAATAGCCGCCGCCGAAGGAAAGTACATTACGCGAATGGATGCAGACGACCTCATGTCGGAAAATCGACTGCATCGAATGGTGGAAGCCCTAGAAAAAGCAGGAACAACTAATATTGCGACTGGCTTCGTGAAGTATTTCTCCGAAGCAGGAATCGGAAATGGTTTCAAGCGCTACGAGCAGTGGTTGAACGGCTTGACCGCCGCTTCCAATAATTTCTCAGAAATCTACAAGGAATGTTGCATCGCGTCTCCCTGCTGGATGTTGCACCGTTCAGATTTAATTAAGCTCGGAGGCTATGAGGAAAACGTTTACCCCGAAGATTACAATTTGTGTTTTCGTTTTTACGCAGCCCAATTTTCTGTCATCGGAATCGAAGAAACACTCTTGTATTGGAGAGACCACGGAGAACGCGCTTCCCGCACCGAAGCCAATTACGCCAAGGCAAATTTCCTCGATTTGAAATGGAAGTATTTCCACCAACTCGATTTTGACAAAGAGAAAACCTTGGTTTTGTGGGGCGCAGGAAAAAAGGGGAAATACCTCGCTCAACAAATGGTGGCCGCACAAATTCCTTTTCGTTGGATATGCAATACTCCCACGAAAATAGGACAGGATATTTACGGCCATCAATTGGAGGCAGAAGCGGCGCTATGCAACATCGAAAACCCGCAAGTCCTAATCACCGTCGCTGCCCCTGTTGATCAGGCAGCCATCAGAGCAGCCCTCACCAATTGG
>CALFBW010000364.1 GCA_937951415.1 uncultured Chitinophagales bacterium
TTTAGGTTTAGCTAAACCAGATGCAACTGACATTGATTACAAAGCCAATACAACTTGGAAAATGAGAGATGATTTACGTTCAAACAATATGATTCCTTCTGCTCAACCATACAGCGGAATGGCTCAATTCTCTTACGATGGTTCTGAAACAATGGATAACTCAGTAATGGGTATTACAGGAGACGCTGCACCAGTTGACTGGGTATTAGCAGAATTGCGTGATGCAAACGATCCTTCAAAAATTGTTGCAGCCACTGCCGCAGTTATTTGTTCTAACGGAAACGTAATGAGCGCAGATGGTTCTGATGAAGTAGTATTCGATGGCATTACAGCAGGAGATTACTACGTGGTTCTTTGCCACAGAAATCACCTTCCTGTGATGACAGCAAATCCAATTTTCGTTGGAGGTGCAACAACACCAGTTGTCGATTTCATCGATCCAAATACCGCAACTTACGGAAATCACGCACAAGTTGCCTTAGATGCTACTGCAAACGCAATGTGGGCAGGAAACAACCAAGGAAGCAACAGCGTTATTTTCCAGGGAGCAGGATCAGGACAAGACGTAACATTCTTCGATGTGTTGTTAGATACAAATAACAGTGCTGGAGAAATCAATTACTCAAGTCCAGGTTACTACATGGGAGATACCAATATGGACCATATGTCTGTATTCCAGGGAGTAGGCAACGATGCTGACCCAATATTCTTCAATGTATTGCTTCACCCTGATAACGCAAATGCTGACATTAACTACATCATCACTTCACCAGTTCCAGCAGGAACCGTTGATTAATAGGATGTGAATATTCAGAATGACAAGACGAAGGAATTGTGGTTAACCTAAATAGAACCGACATAATGTCGTCACTCTGAACTCGTTTCCGTCACTCTGAACTCGTTTCCGTCACTCTGAACTTGTTTCAGAGTCTCAGCGATTGAAAAGGAAACCCTTTTAATTGCTTAGTTCAGGTTAATGTTTTGACACTATAAAATAAACAAATCCCCAAGTTGGTATAAACCGACTTGGGGATTTTTAATTAATATTGTTTCTCTATTCTACTGAATTTATTTCACGGTCCTGTCCACCACTCAATCCTATCGTAGCACGTTCAGAAAGGTCAACTCGGTTATGCTCCATAGTTCGCCTTCGCTCATCCTTCCCCACAAACGCTCTACTGAAGTCCTGCTGAACTTGTTAGCTACCCATCTAAACTTGCCTATTTGTCATTTCGACCAACGGGAGAAATCTATTTTATCAAGTGACAAACACCATCAAAATAGACTTCTCGCTGCACTCGAAGTGACAGTTCGAGATGTTATAAAAGCTGAGTTTCAGAAATCTTATACGAATGACCAATTTATTTCAATATCGTTTCAGTACCTGTGCTGAATTTATTTCAGTATTAATTCTCAAAAACAGGCACTTTCTTCTGCATACTCGCTTGAAAAGCCTCCATCAAATCATCCGACATCAACATGGCCGCATTCCAAGTAGCCACATGGTCCAAGGCATCCTCAACAGAACGATCCCGCTTATAAAGCAACATTTCCTTCGTTCCCCGAACCACCAAAGGCGACTTAGCCGCAATCATTTTAGCCAATTCCATGACCCGTTCCATCATAGCTTCTTGGCTTTCAAAAGACTGATTCACCAAGCCAATTTTTTCAGCCTCTTGTCCTAAAACTTTTCTACCCGTATAAGCCATTTCCGCCACCAAGCCAGGATTTAAAATAGTAGGCAAACGCTGTAAAGTACCAATGTCAGCCACCAATCCCAAATCTACTTCCTTAATCGTAAAGTAAGCATCATCAGTGCAGTAACGCATATCGCAAGCCGTTACAATATCGACCCCACCACCAATGCAAGCCCGATGAATGGCCGCCAAAACAGGTTTTCTACATTTCTCAATAGCCGTAATTGTTCCCTGTAATTTCAAAATAAACTGACGCAAATATTCTCTTTTTCGTCCATCACATTTTTTGCCACCAAACCGCTGCATATCCATTAATGTGGCCAAATCGATGCCTGCACAGAAATTCTTCCCTTCTCCTGTCAACACAATTACTCTTGCTTCAGGAGTAACATGTAATTCCTCAAAAATAGCCTGCATTTCTTCCCAAGCCGTCATATGCAAAGAATTTGCTTTCTCTGGCCGATTAAAAGAAACACGAGCAACGTGGTCTGTAATCTCAACTTTAAATGATGTGTATTCCATATTGATTATTTTATTTCATTTTTCTACAAAGTTAAGATTAAAATTATTTTCCTATCTTTACTCGTCTTGATTTGTCATCAATTTTGGTTCTTTGATAAGTGTGGACAGCAAAATATTTTACTGTCTTAATCACACTTTTTGTAAAAGAACATCAATGTTATAAATTAGTATTTTTCTATGAAAGCCATTATTTGCGATTCTTTCGGTCCACCTTCTAACCTAAACTACAAAGAAGTTGCCGACCCAATCCCTGCTGCCGATGAAATTTTAATCAATGTAAAAGCCTGTAGTGTCAACTTTCCTGACACTTTAATCATTCAAGGATTGTACCAATATAAACCAGAATTTCCGTTTTCGCCAGGTAGCGATATTGCAGGAGTTGTGGAGGCAATTGGAGCAG
>CALFBW010000365.1 GCA_937951415.1 uncultured Chitinophagales bacterium
CAGAAGTATTGAGAGATCAGTGGTTTACAATTTCAGAAATGGCTGACGAATTTACTATTGAAGAAATTCTAGATTCTTTGAAAATCTTTGAGGAGCAAGACCGAGCCATCGCTCAGTTTGGAATCGAAGCTATTCAAGCAAGAGAAGACAGCATTGATTTTGACTCTATTTTGCCAATAAATAGAGAGAGCTGGAATAAACTGCCTAAAATGGCCAAAGAATTTGAGCGAGAAGAAATCCTTGATTCGCTTGAATTTCACTCACCTTTCGAGCGCCATGTGGCCAGCCAAGTGCTGCGAGTCTTTAAGTCAGGGGGAGATAGTTTGTCTGATTATATGTTCGGTAATCTGACCCTTTACATGGTTATTATGCTGCCGATTTTTGCACTTTTGCTCAAGCTGCTGTACATCCGAAGAAGTGTTTTGTACATCGATCATTTGATTTTCTCGGCGCACTTACATTCATTTCTGTACCTCTTGTTTATTCTTGCCTTTTTGCTTGGGCAAGATGTTTCCGGCTCTGGTTTGTCGTGGATCGTTCCTCTAATGACGTTTTATACCTTTTTCGCGCTCAAAAACGTTTACCAACAGTCCTTTGTGAAAACCGGACTGAAATTATTTCTATTGCTAATACTCTATACCATCGCAGTTTCTTTTGTCTTAATCTTTGCGGTCATTTCGGCATTTATTCTCTTTTAAGTACTACAATTAGCGTTCTTTGCAACAATGAAAATTGAAACCAATAAGTCTTTATTGGAGCTAAATACCTTTGGCGTTCCATGTACAGCCAGCTCTTTTGTTAGTATTTCTAACTTGGAGCAATTAAGATCGGCTTTACAATACTCGAATGCACAACAAAAAAACTTGCTCATTTTAGGGGGAGGAAGTAATGTTTTGCTGCCCTCGCAGTTCGACGGATTGGTGCTTAGCAACGACTTAAAAGGAATACGCAAATTTCACGAAGATCGAGAACATGTTTGGGTCGAATGCATGGGAGGCGAAAACTGGGACGACTTAGTGCGTTTTTCTGTTAGTAATAAATGGGGAGGATTAGAGAATTTGAGTTTGATCCCAGGCTCCGTGGGTGCGGCTCCCATGCAAAATATTGGGGCCTATGGCATAGAGCTTTGTGATAGTTTTGACTATCTCTTGGCAATGGAAATAAAAACGGGAGCCTTGCGGGTCTTTGATAAACAGGACTGTGAATTTGGCTACCGTGAGAGTGTTTTTAAGCGAGCATTAAAAGGTCAATACGTCATCGTGTCCATTGTTGTTCGCCTCGCAAAAAAGCCCAAACTAGTGCTTTCGTATGGAGCAATAAAAGCCAAGCTCGCTGAAAAGAAACTCCAACCTTCTGTGGCTGCAGTGCGTGAAGTAGTAGTGGAAATTCGAAGAGCAAAGTTGCCAGATCCTGCCAGCATTGGAAACTGTGGTAGTTTCTTTAAGAATGTGCTTGTCTCTACAAAAGTTTTGGAGCGAATAAAAAAGGACTATCCAGAAGTTCCTTCTTACCCGCAAGATGATCCTACTAAAGTGAAAATTCCTACAGGTTGGTTGGTCGAGAAATGTGGTTGGAAAGGCAAGCGCGTTGGGAATACAGGAGCCTACGAAAAGCAAGCCCTCGTCTTAGTAAATCATGGCGGCGCAACGGGCGAAGAAGTCCTCGAATTATCAGAGAAAATCATTGCCTCCGTTAAACAGAAATTCGATATTGCCATCGAAAGGGAAGTGAATGTAATCCTATAGAACCTTAATTCGTGCCGAGTCCACCCTTTTTGGGAACTTTCGGTACTTCCCATGTCGTTGAAATTAGCATTCGAAAGCAGGTCATCCAAGACCTTCGCTTCAGTAAAACCGATATCTTTGTGCCATGAATTCCAAATTACAGATTGTTAATAGTCTGTCTCGCAAGAAAGAGATTTTTGAGCCATCCGTTCCCGGACATGTAGGAATGTACGTGTGTGGCCCTACCGTATACAGCGATGTGCATTTAGGTAATGTGCGAACTTTTATTTCCTTTGATGTGGTGTATCGCTATTTGGTGCATTTGGGCTTCAAAGTTCGCTACGTTCGTAACATCACCGATGTTGGACACTTGGTAGGAGATATCGATGAAGGAGAGGATAAAATCGCCAAAAAAGCACGTTTGGAAAACTTGGAGCCGATGGAGATCGTACAGAAGTACGCCAACGGGTTCCACGATGTAATGAACATTTTTAACGCCATTCCTCCGAGTATAGAACCTACGGCGACTGGTCACTTGATTGAGCAGATTGAAATGGTGCAGCGCATCATCGACAATGGTTACGGTTACGAAGTGGGCGGTAATGTTTATTTCGATGTTTTGAAGTTCGATAAAGATCATCCTTACGGGAAATTATCTGGTCGAATCCTCGAAGACTTGCAATCGGGCAGCCGTGATCTAGACGGGCAGTCAGATAAGCGAAATTCCTTGGATTTTGCTCTTTGGAAAAAGGCCGAAAAAGGACATCTCATGCGTTGGAATTCTCCTTGGGGACTTGGTTTCCCGGGCTGGCATTTGGAGTGCTCGGTAATGAGTACCAAATACCTCGGCACCTCTTTCGATATTCACGGTGGAGGAATGGATTTGAAGTTCCCGCACCACGATTGTGAAATAGCACAATCAGTGGCCGCCGATGGAGCCGATCCGGTTCGTTACTGGATGCACACGAACATGCTCACAGTGAATGGTCAAAAAATGAGTAAGTCGGCGAACAACTCCTTCTTGCCGCATGAGTTGATCAGTGGAGATCACCCACTTTTGACCCAAGGTTACAGCCCAATGACGATTCGCTTCTTTATGTTGCAATCCCATTATGCGAGTGAATTGGATTTTTCGAATGAAGCCTTACAAGCTTCAGAAAAAGGTTTCCAGCGCTTGATGAATGCCTTAGAAGCTGTCGAGTCATTGGATGTTTCGAAAGCTAAGGGAACCGACGCAGAAGAGAACAAGCAATTGAATGACTTGATCGATGCTGTATACGACGAGCTAAACGATGATTTCAATACAGCAAAAGCCATTGCACGCTTATTCGATTTGAGTAAGAAAATAAATTCTTACAAAGAAGGAGTCATCGATATTGCTGGAGTTAGTGCTGAAAGCTTAGAGCGCTTGCAAAAGGAATTTCATGCAGTGATTGTACATGTATTGGGATTGAAAAAAGAAAGTGGAGGCGATACGAAAGTAGCTGCTGGATTGATGGAACTCATTTTGGAAATGCGTAAAGATGCGCGTGGCCGAAAAGATTACGATACTAGCGATAAAATTCGCGACGTTTTACAAGAGTTGAATATTGTTATCAAAGACGGGAAGGAAGGAACTTCTTGGTCAATGAATTAAGAGGTTTTGCTAATAAATAATAGAGTTTCCCGAACATTTGCTGTAGGTCATTTTGCCTTGGCGCTTTTTGTCTTGTGCTTCTTTTTTGCCTGTGATACAGCGTCGAAACCGAAGCCCAAGCCAGCGACTAAGCCCAAAGCACAGGTCTTGGATATTCCTGCTTTCAAAGCAGAAAAGGCTTATCAGTACATCCAAGAGCAAGTAGATTTAGGTCCGCGTTTTCCGGGTTCACCGGGGCAAAAGGCTTGTGCCGATTACCTGAAAGGAAAGTTGAGCAGCTGGGCGACTCAAGCCATGATTCAAGAAACCACGGCTGTAGTTCCTACGGGAGAAGAAGTACCGGTTTACAATGTGATCGGCGTTTTTAATCCCGAGGCAAAAAAGCGGATCTTATTGTCAGCACACTGGGACACACGTCCTTTTGCCGATCAAGACGATGAGCGACAAGATGAACCCATCGACGGTGCGAACGATGGCGGAAGTGGAGTAGGTGTTTTGCTAGAGATCGCTAGCCTTTTAAAAGAAAACCCTTTACAGAAAATTGGAGTAGACATTATCCTTTGGGACGTAGAAGATTCGGGAACTACGAAAGCAGGCTCCGAGAGCTATTGCAAGGGCAGCCAGTTCTGGTCGGCAAATCCACACGTTCCCGGCTATCGAGCGGCTTTTGGAATCAACCTAGACATGGTAGGTGCCAGTGATGCGGTCTTTTATCAAGAAGCTTATTCTTTACAGTTTGCACCCTCTGTGGTTCGAAAAGTATGGATGGCTGCCCACAAAGCTGGACACGGTTCATACTTCCCCTTTGAGGCTACTGGCGGCGTTACCGACGATCATGTTTTCGTAAATACCATCGCAGGAATCCCGATGATCGACATCATTCACTTCGACAG
>CALFBW010000366.1 GCA_937951415.1 uncultured Chitinophagales bacterium
TAGGTCCTATAGCTCAGTTGGTTAGAGCACCTGACTCATAATCAGGTGGTCACAGGTTCAAGTCCTGTTGGGACCATTTTTCTTAAAGCCTTCGCTGTTCGCAGTGGAGGCTTTTTGCGTACTAGTCCTGTTGTCTAGTAAAGTGCCTTCTAAAATAGAAGAGGCCCGTAGAATTCTACAAGCCTCATTCCCCAGATTTATAGTAGATGTCCCAACTCTACTTGTGTTTTTTTATTGAAGGTAGTTAATTATTAAGACTAATCAAGATTCGTTTTTGTGTCCTCGTTTATGGCAACACTAGAAGAACTGCGAATGATCTCTATGCTTCGATCAACAGCGAGTCTTCCTGTTTTACTAGGAGAAACCGCCCAGCAATGCACCATTTCATTGCCCAAATACATGGTAATATCAATGCCTTCTTCAACTGCTTTATCAAAGAAGCGTAACTCATCAGGCATCAAAATGTCATCAGAAGCAACAAACATGTGAATAGGAGGATAGTTGCTGATGTCTGCATAAATGGGTGAGTAAACGGGATCTGTGCGTTTTTCTTCTTCTAATTGCATCAAGTCAGCCACTAATTCTAAACCTGGACGAGCTAGCACTGGATCGCGTGTCTCAATCACATCAATGGCAGGATTAGAACTCGCATAATCAATGAAGGGAGAATAGACAATGGCCTCTTGAGGCATTTCCATTCCTTTTTCTTCAATTTTTGCCAATATAGATAAGGCTAAGTTTCCACCAGAAGAACCTCCCATCAAAATGATATCTTCTGCTGCATAGTCTTCTAAGGCCAATAAATAGGTGGCGAAAACATTTTCGTAAATTTCGTCGATCGAAGACTCAGGTGCTTTGGGGTAGTCCACCATCCAAACTTTTTGTTCGGTCTCTTCCGCCACACGACGAATCATCTGCCATTGCAGTTTCACGGGTCCCATTATAAATGCGCCTCCGTGAAAGTAAATGACAAGTTTATCACTTTCGCTGTCTTCTTTTTGCAAAGCTGTAATTTCTGTTTGCATTACCGAATGCCGCTCTACCAGTAAATTTTTGAAGAATTTGTCTTTGGGTTCATGTAAATCAAATCGGCGCTTTTTCTTTACATTCACTTCCTCCTTCAACCAGCTCTTTTTTTCTCCAGAGGCATTTAGGACCGAGCGCACCAATTTATCACCAAAGCTGGCTTTTTCGATAAGTGGAACAATGTTCGTTTCTGTTAGAAGGTAATCGTCTTCCCAAATATCAATAGTCGTTTGCGACCATGAGGAGGTGAAGGTGAAACATAGGAGAAATAGAAAAAGGGCGAATGTTCTTTTTTGCATTTTGTTGACTAGTCTTTTTTGTTGTGAATACCGTAGTGTTATAAAAGACGCATTGGGAATGAAAAGCGTTGTATCTCTTCTTCTTATCTTACATAAAAAGTGATGAATTCGAATGAACTGTAGCTATTGTGAAAAAGAATTTTCAAGTGGAGAGAACTGCAATGCTTGTGGCTTTCCCCACAATGCTCCAGAAGAAGAACAAAAGAATTTTCGAATGGACATGATTGACTTGGAGCACGATCTCTGGGAAATTCGAAACATAAGATGGTATTGGTTGGTCTTCGCTCTTTACTGTTTGATCTTGGTCCTCGTTTTCTCGCAAAGCAATTGGCTGATTTCATCCACCTTCGCGCTTATAGCGATTTTCTACTTGTTGGCTTTCCGGCTTAAAAAATGGATGTACGAGTGGGGAGCTTACGTAGCAGTCTTGCTTTTCTATTTATTGCATTCAACTTTTGAAATTGGTTCTTCTTGGACCACCGACAATCTTTCCCAGCTGTGTTTGCAAGAATACGGCATAGTGAACTGGGGGTATTATTTCTGTTCATCGATTCCCTTAATGTATATGATTTTCCGGCTTTTGTTTTTGGTGGCTTTCTTAAAGGGAGTCTATAAGACATGGATTCATCGCAACAAAGAAGTAGAAATTCAACATTTAGTAGATACAGGAAGAGATCAGAAAGACGAAGACTACTATTTGCGTTAAGTAATGATATTCTTTAAGGAAATAATGTGCACGTACGTTTGTTCCTTATTATCCGTTCTCGTTATATCTCCTAACTTTGCCGATCTATTTTGAAAACCTTCGAAGATCATGTTTGAAATTATTCATATTGTCTTAAAGTGGATCAAGCCACTTATTGGTTGTACCATTTTAGTGGGAATCATCAGCGCCGCAGTTTCTATGATGATGCCGAACTACTATCAATCAACGGTAGTCTTTCAGCCAATGAACCCCGGATTGTTGGATCGAAGCATCTTTAGTAAAGACGGAACGAGCAAACCGATTTATATGTTTGGTACCAAAACCGATATAGATCGCATCATCTCTTTGTCGAAGTCTAGTAGCATGCTTTCATGGGTGGATAAGACCTTCGACTTGATGAAGCATTATGAAATAAATGTCGATGATGAATTAGCGGGTTTTAAAATGGGAGAGAAGTTCAATTCGAACTTTAGTATTATGAAAAATGCTCAGGGCGCGGTCGATTTATCCATCATGGATACGAATCCGATTCTCGCCCGTGACATTGCCAACAACATGGCCCTCCGATTGGACTCTTTAAACCGAGAATTAATCGTTGGTAAAAAACGTGATCAAGTAGCGATCTTGAAAAAGGAAGTGGATCACAAAAAAGCGATCGTTTCGAAATTAACGACCGACTTAACCCAAATGATTAAGTCTAACCCAAGTGATACAGTTACTTCAAGTATTTTAAGAAAGCAACTAGAAGGAACCATAGGTGATTTAGAAACGGCCACAACAAGCTACGATCAATCAAAGGCCATAACAGAGCAGAACTTGTCGACTTTGTATTATTTTGAAATGGCAACTGCCGCCAAAAAGAAGTCAAAACCCGTTCGATCTTTGTTGGTTTTAGGAGCCATGGCTTTCACTTTTTTCTTGTTACTTTTCTTAGCAATATTTGTAGAGAAATTTAAAGAGTATCAAAAAGCACTGGCTTAGTCTTAGCTGAAATTGAGATGCAGCCTTCGCCGCTAAAAAATATTAAACCGACCTGGATTTTTTATGGAGGAGCAGTATTAATACTGTTTTCCATTCTTTTAGGATTGTTCCTAGAACAGCCCGCCTTTTTGGCAATTCCTGCGGGTCTTGTATTGCTATTTGGAGCAGTAGTAGCATTGCCATTTTTATTTTACAGTCTCTTTTGTTTGTTGCCCCTTTCCATGGAAATGTCATTGCCAGGTGGCTTTGGAACCGATTTCCCCTCGGAATTATTGATGGTCTTTTTAATGTTTTGCGTCTTCTTTTATTTCTTGGCAAATCCCTCGAAACTAGAACGTAAATTCTTTGATCATCACCTCACTAAATTGGTAATTCTGCACCTCGTTTGGATTGCCTTAGTAGCTGTTTTTTCGCTCATTTTTTCGGTCTCCTTCAAGTTCTTTTTAGCCAAAACTTGGTACGTGCTCGTTTTCTTTGTGATGGCAGGAATGTTCGTCAGAGATACGGAGCAATTTAAGAAAGTGTTGTGGTGCTTAGCCATTCCATTGTTGTTCGTTACCGTCTGGACTTTATTGCGGCATGCTGGAACAGGTTTCGATTTTGAGAATGTAAATAAAAGCATGAAACCCTTCTTTCGCAATCATGTGAACTATGGGGTAATGCTGGCGTTCTGGGTGCCATTCTTATGGGTCGGATACAAGAAATACAAGGTCGGAAGCATTCCGCGCTTAATCCTTCAAGTAGTTTTAGCCTTTGCCCTTATCGGTATATTTTTCTCGTATACTCGGGCTGCTTGGGTATCCATTTGTCTCTTGCCCTTTGGCTATTTGATGTTCCGTTGGAAGCTCACAAAGCCTGCCGTTTCGGTAGCAGTTTTGGTGGCTGGACTCTTCTTGGGCTATGTGCTTACGGGAGATAATTACAAACAGTTTGAACCCAATTACGAACGAACGCTATACCATAAAAACTTAGAAGACCACCTAACCGCTACGCTAGCAGGAGAAGACCTCTCGGTGATGGAGCGGGTGTACCGCTGGGTGGCTGGAATTCGGATGGCCAACGAATACAAATTGACGGGTTTTGGACCTGGAACATTCACGCGCTTTTACCGTGGATACACCGTTTCATCCTTCGAA
>CALFBW010000367.1 GCA_937951415.1 uncultured Chitinophagales bacterium
AATGAGCTCCGTAATTGCCGCTTTGTCAACATTGGGCATGTCCACTGCTACGACTAAAAAGGCAGCATCGGGATAAGCCATGAATGCTGATAAAATTCCTCCGAAGGCGCCCAGGCCAATAAAGCGATCGGTAATTTCAGCTTTTTGATTTGATTGTCCTGATGACTTAGAAGGAGTGGCAACAGAAATAAAAACCTGTTCGCATTGCGCCAAAAGTAAATCGTAAAGATGATCTAGTTGAGGTTTTCCGTGGTAATCTATATTCGATTTATCGGCGCCCATTCTAGTGCTCTTTCCGCCATTTAGTATCAGTGCGTAAAGTGGTGGAATTTTAATCTGGCCTTCTAAAAAGGTGTAAATGTTTTGTTTTTTTTCTATGGAATAAACGGGGCAATCTGTGTCCTTTAAGAATTCAGGTAGCACGTCTAAGTCCTTTTTTACAATTAAAAGCACATTGGTAAGTCGGTCTTTTTTTCGTTCGAGTGATTCCGCTTTACGACTGTCTAGAAAGACTATTTGCTTTTCTGCCGTAAAGTGATTTCCATTAATGATCGCTAGATCGGTTTCCGCAAACAATTGCTGATAGCTAAAATCAGAAGGAGTGTTTTCTAGTACAATGTTGAGTTTTTCACCTTCTTCTTCCAATTTTGCTGTCCAATTCGAAGGCTTTTCTTCCTTGTCAAAATTATGAGAAGCATCAAAATAATTCAGCGCAAATTTTTGCCCAAAATGAGCTGCTAGTTCTTCCGCGAAATCTTGAATAGCAGAACAAGTGGTCCCTAATATCGCCCACTCTTGTTTGGCAAATTTCCCTCGATGCGCCCGAGGGATTTTTGGGTGTTTAGAATGCTTTTTCATTTATTACTAAAATCTGATTTGCCTCCGGTTTTTTCTAGCAATTTTATTTCCTTGATAACAATGTCGTGCCCAAAAGATTTACACATATCATAGATCGTTAAAGCAGCTACGGAAACCGCGGTAAGAGCTTCCATTTCTACACCCGTTTTTCCTGTAATTTTTGCCTCTCCTATAATTAGGACTTCTTTGTGATCATTAATTCCAATCTTGATAGAACACTTATCCAATGCTAGAGGATGGCAAAGCGGAATTAACTCGCTGGTTTTTTTCGAGGCCATGATTCCCGCTATAATTGCAGTTTGAAAAACGGGACCTTTTTTAGTTTGTAAATCTTCGTTTTCGAAAACGGCTAAAACTTCTTCTGAAAGTACTATTAATGCTTGCGCTTTTGCCAAACGCTTAGTGATGTTTTTATTGCCAATATCAACCATATTCACTTTGCCGTCGGCTTCCAGATGTGTGAATTTATTTTCTGACATTTATTAGGGTTTAGTGCAGTAGCTCGCTTTATTTGTTTCTAGATTTATCCTCCAATAGTGGTCATCGATTCGTAAATCGCTCCTTGGTCCAATCTTTTTTCCGCAGCCTCAAATCCATTGGCTTCTTTGTTCGAAACGGCATGTCGTACAATTTGCTGCATCGTTTCGAAGCTCTTTCCTGCACGTAAAGGCTTTAATAAATCAGTGCCATTTGCAGAATACAAACAGGTGCGTAATTGACCCTTGGCAGTAATTCTAATTCGATTGCAAGTGCCGCAAAACGTGCGGGAAAAGGCAGGGATAATTCCAAATTTCCCGGTAAACCCTTTTACCTGATACAATAAAGAAGTAGAACTAGGGCCCGTCTCTAATTTTTCGATCTCTGGAAATTCACTGCTAATGTGCTCTAGTATTTTTGTATAATCCCAATTAGAAATTTGCTCTTTCTCTCGACTGCCATTAAAGGGCATTTCTTCAATAAATCTTACTTCTACATTTTTGTTCTTTGTCCAAGCAACGAACGGAAGGATGTCCTCAATATTTTTATCATTCATCACCACTGCATTTATTTTCACTTTTATTCCAGTCTCAATAAGTGCATTAATGTTGTCCCAAACTTGTTTAAAGTCATTTCTCCGAGTGATATCAAGAAAGCGATCGGCATTGAGACTGTCCAAACTGATGTTCATGGAATCAAAAAGCTGCGGCAATTCTTCCATGTAGTTGTGTAGTAAGGTGGCGTTTGAAGTGATGGAAAATGATCGAAGATCGAAGCGATTCTTAACGGTTTTTAAAAAGGACATCAAGTCTTTACGAACAAATGGTTCTCCTCCTGTAATTCGCAGCTTATCAATGCCCATCGGTCGAAGAATTTCCATCAAACGAATCATCTCCTCGTAGCTCAAAATTTCCTTTTTATTAAGGAATTTGATGCCGTTTTCTGGCATGCAATAGAAACAACGCAAATTGCAGCGATCAGTTACTGCCAATCGGAGGTAATTAATGGTTCTATTATGGGAGTCAACCAAGTTCATGGATGCTGGTGTCGGCTATTTTTTATAAAAAAGTAAATGTGTTCGACAAAGCTAAGTCGAAAGTAGCACTAAGTCTTTGAAAACGCTATACTGTTCCTATTAAGGTCATTATCACTTCTCGCTTCCGTGATAATATGGAGGCTATAGACAAGTAGTTAGTTATCTTAACTTGTACTTTTGTTCTGTTAAATGCTCAGCGTCAAGGACTACTGTCCCTTGTTTTTATAATAAATGAATCTCGCTTATGAAGAAAGCTTATTTGATCATTCCGATGTTACTGCTATTTGTAGCGATGGTTTCCAAAGTGGACAGTTTTGCGAATAACGATTGGGCAACAAGTGGGCTTGATGAAAGTAAAACTATCAAAAGCGAGGATTCCAATGAGAAGAAGAGTGAGGATGATGTTGAAGAATCGCACAAGGCATTTGACCGCATGATGGAAGTCTTAACCCATAAGCGATGTGTTAATTGTCACCCAGCAGGAGATGCACCGCTTCAAGGAGAAGATAGCCATGTACATCATTTTGGGGTAAAAGGCGGGGAAGATGGACATGGCGTACCGGCCTTGTCTTGTAACAGCTGTCATCAAGTGGAGAACAATGACTTAGCAGGTATTCCAGGCGCACCAGATTGGCATTTGGCGCCCATTAGCATGGCTTGGGAAGGTCTTTCGAGGGTGGAAATTGCGCAATCGATGACCGATCCCGAGAGAAACGGAGGCAAGAATATTCATCAAATCGAAGAGCATTTGACCGAGCATGCATTGGTCTTGTGGGCATTTGATCCAGGAGTCGATAGTGAGGGAACGCCACGAGAAGTGCCTCCCGTTTCCAAGGAGGACTACATTGCAGCAGTGAAAAAGTGGGTAGAAACAGGAGCGCATATTCCCGCGGAGTAAACTTGTACGGGTTTTAAAGAAGAAAAAATGAAGTTCAACATTAAAATAAACGGAAAAGCAGAAGTCGTAGATGTCGATGGAAACACTCCCTTGCTTTGGGTCATTCGCGACGTTTTAGATTTGAAAGGGACAAAATTTGGCTGTGGTAAAGCGGCTTGTGGAGCCTGTACGTTGCATGTTGATAAAGTGGCGATTCGTTCCTGTTCTTATCCTGTGAAATTTGCCGATGGAAAGGAGATCACCACCATTGAAGGTTTGTCACAAGGAGGAGAATTGCACCCTGTACAGCAAGCTTGGAAGGAAGAAATTGTGCCTCAATGCGGATACTGTCAACCAGGATTTATGATGGCAACAGCTGCTTTGTTAGAACGCATTCCCCATCCTACCAATGAAGACATTGATAATAACATTGTGAATGTGTGTAGATGCGCTACTTATTATAGAATGCGAAAAGCCATTCACCGCGCGGCCGAGATAAAAAGTGGGAGTAATAGTTAATCGATTCAATCGAGAATTTTCATGAGCAATAAAAACGAAAAGAAAAAGGGACTTAGCCGTCGACGATTTCTGGTTGGGTCTTCGGTTGGATTGGGGGTCATTTTGGGAATGGGCTACCTCGGCTGTGGCACCATGCGACGCTATGCAGCGGGTATAGCAAATACCGCTGAATTGCCGTACAGTAATTCTGCAGCGCCCAATGTTTGGTTTGAAATTTTAGCCGATAACCAAGTAATTGTCCATTCTCCAAAAGTAGAAATGGGGCAGGGAACTTTCACTTCCTTGGCACAAATGACAGCCGATGAATTGGAGCTTCGCATTGATCAAATTAAGGTCGTGCATGCCGCAACTTCTACGGGAAATATCGATGGGATGTCAACGGGAGGAAGTACTTCGGTTTCCGGATTGTGGCAACCGCTGCGAGAAATGGCAGCAACCATGCGAGAAATGTTGAAAAATGAAGCAGCGAAAATATGGAAGGTAGAAGCCTCTAGTTTGACTGCCAAGGAAGGCATTATTTCTGGCGGTGGAAAGAGTATTTCTTACGGCGACATCGTAAAAGAGGTCAAAGAATGGAAGGTTCCGAAGACGCCAAAATTGAAGGACTTCAAAGATTATAAATTTATTGGCAAAGGCATCCCACGAGTAGATTTGCACGATAAAATTGTCGGAGCGCCCATCTTTGGAATGGATGCTAGCTTGCCAGATATGTTGCATGCTTCTGTCGTTCGACCAGACTTAATAGGCGCCAAATACATGGGCGTTGAAAACGCAGATGAAGTGGCCAAAATGCCAGGCGTTGTTAAAGTAGTACAAGAGTCAGATTTCGTGGGTGTGGTAGCCCAATCACGAATGCAAGCGGAATTGGCGAAGAAGAAATTGAAAGTCAATTGGGATGTTGCGAAAGTCTACGAATCGAAAGATATAGAAGACATGATTTTGGTGGGCAAAGGCAAGCCGATCGAAATTCAGCGTCAGGGAAAAGCGAAAAGTATTTTGGCCGACGGGCAGGATGGGGTAATTAGGATGGAGTTTAAAAGTCCGATAGGAGCACATGCGCAAATTGAGCCGAATGGCGCCCTAGCTTCAGTCAATGATGGAAAAGCGGTGGTTTACATGTCTACACAAGTGGTAGATTTTTCCAGAAAAGAGATCGCAAAGGCGCTGGGTTTCCATAAAGAGGATGTTGATTTGCGCCCCACTTACCTCGGTGGTGGTTTTGGTCGTCGATTGCATACACCAAATGCCATTCAAGCGGCATTAATGTCGAAGGCAGTAGGTAAACCCGTAAAGAGCTTTTTCAATAGAAAAGAGGAGTTTCAGAATGATACTTTTCGCCCACCTACGCATCATGTTTTAAAGGCAAAATTGAATGAGAAGGGATTGATTGATGCCATTGAGCACAATGTGTCCAGTGGAGATGTATTGTTTGGTTCCGCTTTAGTTCCCGGAATTATTGAGCCTATTTTGGGTGCAGATATTGGAGCTTGGAGAGGTGGAATGATTCAGTACGGAGCCATTCCAAATTATCGTGCGGTTTCGTGGCGAGTGAGAATGCCTTTTGCCACAAGTTTCTGGAGAAGCTTAGGTTTGTTGGCAAACACTTTCGCTATCGAAAGTTTTATGGATGAACTCGCCATTAAAGCCGGAAAAGATCCTGTGCAGTTTCGCTTAGATCAAATCCAAGACGACAAAGCCGGAAATCGCTTGAAAGCAGTCATAAAAGAAGCAGCTGAACGCGCGGGATATAGAGATGAAGTTTCGGGTGGGAAAGCAATGGGTTTTGCGGCTTCTACGGATGCGAATTCTCCTTGTGCGCACGTAGTAGAGGTTTCTATTGTAGACAAGAAGATCAAAGTACACAAAGTAACTTGTGTCCTTGATTGTGGAATTGCGGT
>CALFBW010000368.1 GCA_937951415.1 uncultured Chitinophagales bacterium
CCAATGGTGGTTAGACGGTGCTACCATTGATGGAGCTACAGGAGCTAGCTATTCTGCAGGTGCAGATGGTGTTTATGCTGTTCAAGCGTTTTTGAATGGTGCTTGCGAAAGCATTTCAGAAGGAATCACAGTTACTGGTACTGGTATCGAAGATGTAAGCGCTGCAGGTATTCGTGTATATCCTAATCCTGCTAAAGACGTTCTATTCATAGAAGTAGAGAATACTGCTTCTGTAACGATTTTTGACCTTCAAGGACGCGCAGTTAAAACAATCACAGATTTGAATGCAGGAATCAATACTATTGAAGTTTCTGATTTGAACGCTGGTGTTTATATGATGACTGTAGATACTGACAAAGGTTCATTCCAAAGTAGAATTGTACTAAATCGTTAAGATTTAGAAGCTTTTCTATACTTTAGGAAAAATAAATTTTGGAGCGCCCTTCATCGATTGATGAAGGGCGCTTTTACTTTTGGATAATGCTATAACCATAAGACAATGAATCTTTTAGCTACTAGTTATAGCAGATTAACTTAACGTGTAATTGTATAATTTAGTGAACGTTTGCTATTTAGTACGATTCAAGAAAACTTTTACGATTATTTGACGCTTATGTTTCATACGAGTAATTTTGCGCCCTGTTTACATGTCAAATGTGCTTAATGAGCAGTTAAGCCTTTGACGCTATTGTTGACGAAAATACTTTTATGAGTAAGCAAAGGATTCTTTCAGCAGCCATCGGAGGCTTTCTTTTACTAAATGGTCCTGGTCTATTGACAGATACCATGATTAGTAAAGAAAATGAGCAATTAGAGGACAGTCAGAAAGTCCCTGCACAAGCCTCATCATCTTCCGATCTAAAAGCAAGTGCACCAGGCGAGCGTTCTGACTTAAGCGAATATGCGGTATATCAAGAGCGAATGGAGACGATCTATTCTGCCGTACCGCTGAAGTTCGATAAAGGCGTTGCATGGCACTTCAATAAATTTCTGAAAGATACCTATGGTACAGGTAAATTGATTACTAGAGCCAACTATTACTTCCCAGATTTTCAAGACATATTACTTCGTCAAGGGGTGCCTACCGAATTGGCAAATTTGGCTTTAATTGAATCTAATTTGGACCCAAGGGCTGAATCACCAGTAGGTGCTGGAGGGTTTTGGCAATTCATGCCTAATACGGGAAAGAGACTAGGTTTGAAAATAAATGATGAAATTGATCAACGTCGGGATCCTGTAGCTTCAACTTTAGCAGCCGCTAACTACCTTAAGGAATTAAATCAGCGCTACGACAATTGGCTTTTTGCGATTGCAGCTTACAATTGTGGTCCTGGTAATGTGGACAAGGCGATACGAAGAAGTGGAAACTCAACAGAATATGAGGCTATCCGTCTCTATTTACCAAAACAAACACGTGCATATGTTGCCAAGTTTATGGCAGCGACTTATTTGACGACGTACTATCATTTGCACGATATTCAAAAGAGAAGCGATCTTAAATATCCTGAGCACGGATACAATTTTACGGCAATCGAATCATACGATCTTAATCAGATTGCTGAAGACCAAAATGTCAGTTTAAAAGACCTGCGATACTTAAATCCTTCACTTCTAGCCTTAAGAGTTAGAAACTTGGAAGAGCCGGTTGTTCTGCGGATTCCTATGGGTCCATTGATGACAGGAGCGACCGAAGAAGTAATTCTCGGTAGAAACAACTAAGAGAAAAATGACAAGAAAACAAAAAGGCGAGCATTTATTGTTCGCCTTTTTTTATGGCTTCTAGCTTCAAAATCAATGAGTATTTAACTTTGCATTAAAATAGCCATCGATGGATTTCGAAACCATTATTCAAGAGGTTTACGTAGAAACCAAAGCACTAGCGAAAAAGGGAGAAGTTGCTTCTTATATACCTGCTTTAGCTTCAGTAGAATCCGATCAATTTGGCGTTGCTCTCTGTACTTTAAAAGGGGAGATATTTTCTGCTGGGGATTCCAAAGTGCCCTTCTCCATTCAAAGTGTAGGTAAGGTGTTTTCTCTGGCCATGGCCTACGAGCTAATGCAAGAGAAACTGTGGAAGAGAGTAGGAGTAGAGCCTTCAGGAACAGCTTTTAACTCGCTTATACAGCTAGAGTTAGAAAAAGGAATTCCTCGAAATCCATTGATTAATGCAGGAGCAATCGTTATTTGTGATATGCTTTGCAGCCTACTCAAAAACCCTAAAAGAGAAGTCTTAGCATACATTAGAGGAATTGCGGAAAATACAGCTATTTGCTACGATCAAGAAATTGCTTTATCAGAGAAAGGAAATGGATATAAGAATTATGCGCTTATAAATTTGATGAAGTCATTTAAGAATATTGATAACCCGATTGAGACGGTCTTGGATTTGTATTTTCATTTATCCTCAATAAAAATGACTTGTCACGAATTGGCTCATAGTTTTCTCTTTCTAGCAAACAAAGGTGTATCACTGAATAAAGGCAGTAAGATTCTTTCTTCAAGTAAGACTAAAAGGTTGAATGCCGTTATGCAAACCTGTGGCTTTTACGATGAAGCTGGGGAATTTAGTTTTCGCGTTGGATTGCCTGGAAAAAGTGGAGTAGGAGGAGGAATTGCTGCTGTGTATCCTGGTAAATACTCAATTGCGGTTTGGAGTCCCGCATTAAATAAAAAAGGAAATTCTTACAAAGGATTGGAATTTCTAGAACGATTTACAAGTGCTACGGAAGAGTCCATATTTTAGCAAGCCCTTCAAATAGATCGAAACTTAAGCAAGTAGTTTTGAACCTATTAATGTTCAAAACGGATCGTTATATATTTACTTCCCTAAGTGATCGCCCATCCCATATAGGTCACTTTAAAATCGTTGGCAATCGCCAGCATTTCAAGGCTTATAGCAGAAAGTTCTTCTTTAGAATAATGCAGTTCCTTTATGGCATGAAAATAAAAACGTCCATCGTCGTCCTGTAGTATCTGTTCTACCATAAATGCTTTTTCCAACATTTTTTTTGCGGTCTCCTTTAAAGGTTCGAATTCTTTAGAAAAGAAAATTTGGCAAAACTGATAAACTTCAGTAGATAATATTTGTCCCTCATCGAGCAGTTCAAACAACTGTTGATTTAGAGATTCTTGCTCTTCTTTACTTCGGTTCAGCATTTATTTTTTTATTGTGATATAGAGAATAAATACATACTAAATGATATCCATCTTTTTCAACAGGAAAGTAGCATTAAGTGTTTCACAAACGGTATCACGTAATCGATAATCGAAATGTAGATCGTCGTTTATTATTTCAACTTCAAAACACTTGTTCCTAACATTCCCGTGCAATTCTTGTTCCAAAACAGCCAACTCCAAATCATGTGTGGCTACCATTCCACTACATTTCAAACCAGTCAATCTTTTAATAAATGCCGCCGAGCCCTTGCGCTTATCTTCTGAGTTTGTCCCTTTTAAAATTTCATCAAGAATTATGAATACACCCTTTCCGTCTTCAGCCAAATCCATAGACTTTCTCAAGCGACTTAACTCAGCAAAAAAGTAAGAACTGTTATCTGCTAGAGAGTCTTCCGTTCGCATGCTTGAAAAGATTCTAGTAGGCCGTAAAAGCATATTCTTTGCCATTACGGACGAGCCACACATTGCCAATATCATGTTTATTCCAACAGTCCGTAAGAAGGTGCTTTTGCCAGCCATATTTGCGCCTGTAACGATGTCAATCTTGCCCCAACCGTTCATAGAATATGCATTGGAAACACAAGATGACTCTAGCAGCAATGGATGACCTAGTTCACTAGCTTCTAATTCAAAAGCTTCTTGATCTGAAATTTCGGGGAAAATGTTGTTCGGTTTAAGGAAATCGAATTGAGCAAAACTGCAATAAGCTTCCCATCTATGTAAAGCTGCGAACCACTTAGGGACATTGGCGGCATGTGCTTCCTTCCATTTGTTAATGCGCTTAATCTGCTGTAAATCCCACAAGAAGGCTCCATTAAGAAAGACGCCTACTAACATATTTAAACGACTATCAAGGCTGCTTAGAATTGCTGAGAGTTTAGAAATGATTGTACTTGCAGGGACTTCTTCAGAACTCAATTTGTCCTTCAAATGCTTCAGCTCCATTGCATGAAAATCCTCTTTCTCAATAAGTCGAATCAACTCTGTCTGCGCTCTTAAGTCTTTGTCTATTTTACTAACTTGACTATGAATCGCATTAATAGAAGACAAGTATCGGCCAGTTATGAGCAACTGCAAAACAAAAATGACAATGCAAACAGTAGCCGGGACAAGAGATAAAAATGCCAAAAAGGTACTAATAAAAAAAAGAGCCGGTCCTATATAGAGAATCATCTCCAAGATTTTAGGAATTGGTAAGCTCACACCCTTATTAACCCAATGAATAAAATCCTCTAAACGACTTTCTTGGTTACTCAAACTCCCTTGCGCCCAAAAAGACTGACGCCATTCTTCTTTATTACTTAATTCTTTTATGGCCGCTTGACGTTCTCTGATTTCTTGCACATTGCTCAAAGGATACATCAATTGCTTCGCCAATGCTTTTTCTCCACGCACACTGGTGCAACGGTTTAAGTATTGAAATAGGGACTTATGACCAAAGAGATCCAAATCCAAGGCAAAGGGATGATTGCTTTCTTTCCAATCTTTCCCATCATTAAATGCCGAAATATCACCTTGCTGGCCTTTCAATTCTGCTGCATTCAATTTCATGAGCTGCTCAGCTAGGAGTTCTTTCGTTTGATAGTTTTGCCCTCTTGAGACCAAGTATAAGAACGGAACTAGCCCAATTACAAAGACCAGAAGAAAGTAATATGGAGCCAAATCCTGTCTATAGCAGAAGTACATTCCGACTGCTCCTAGCAAAAACAAGGCGAAACGAAGAAGGGATATATTGAAACTGGTGCGCTTTAATGCTTTCCATTCAGTTTCAAATTTTATTTGGCGCTCTTTGTAGTGCGCAAGATGATAATCATTCATAACAATGTAGCTCTACCTTAGCAGTTTCGTTCGGCTTTGCCTATTTTTGCCGAAAATACAACAAAGCCCGAAGTCCTGTTGGTTTTATAGGACTCTCAAAGATTCACTAGCTTGAATACGACCAATTCGGGTGAAAACTAGGAAAACAACATAGAAATATGAATTTTGATGTAACTGGAGCCGTAAAGGTGATCATGGATCTACAGTCTTTCGACAGTGGATTCACCAAAAGAGAATTTGTGGTGACTGTCCAAGACGGAAGCTATCCACAGGATCTAAAGTTTGAACTAATAAAAGAACGCACAAGTCTAATCGACGCTTACCAAGTAGGAGAGGAAGTTAAAGTGAGCTTTAACATCCGCGGTAACGAATACAACGGTCGATACTACGTGAACTTGCAGGCTTGGCGCTTGGAAAAAGGAGGAGCGGTAGCAGTGGCACCTCCAGCAATGGGGCAAGATTCTGTCCCAGAACCGCCACCAGGCTTCCCTAGCTCTGCAGACGACGATGGAAGCGATTTACCATTCTAGACCTACAATAAATGGGCTTGCTTAAAGCGGGCTCAACTTTACTAAGAAAGTATCATCTTCCGCTGTGAATAAATGTTCGCAGCGGAAGCTTTCTTTTTGGCTAAGTGTTTCCACCTTTTCTAGATCGAAATATACCCATTGAAATGCTTGGAACTGTTCTTTATAGCTAAGTTCATAATGAGTGATTCCGTGGTATTCAGCGTTTAAGTCCAAGGCCAAACTGCCGTCTTCTTGCAAGTATGCAGATAAGATGTCGGAGGAATCTCCCAAAATGAAGCCACCCGGCCGCAAAAGCGTTCGTGCTTTTGCTAGCAAGTCGCAGAACCCTTCTTCACTCGATCCCATGCCTAAGCCATTCATTAACAAAAGGATGGTGTCGAATTGCTCTTTTTCCAAGTCGAAGAAATTCATCAAACGAGCGTCTTTTACCCCTCTTTGTTTTAAAACTGAAACAGCTCCTTCTGAAACATCAATTGCACAGACATCGAATCCTCGCTCTTGAAGCGGCAGGGCATGCACGCCTGCACAAGCACCAGCATCTAGTATTCGTCCTTGGGAAAGGCTTAGAGCTAGTTCCTCTAAAGGAGGCAATTCTTCAAGCGATCTAAAAAGATAACTGGCTGGCAAGTAGTCTTCCTCATCAAAATTGCTGCGGACCCTAACTTTTGCCTCCTCATTTCCGTTAAAGAAATCAAGCAGACAATGCCCCATCGGATCATTATTTTTCATATTTTAAGCTTCAAAGGGTACTGAGCCCCCACACATCCTTTGTCTCACTTATAATAAAAACAATAATCCATTCAAAGAAGTGAATAATTGCCCGTAAGATGAGAACTTTAAGACATGTAAGCGCGCTTTGCGCACAGGAACTGCATTAGATAGTAAAGATATTATGAGCCTCAAGAACTATTACGAAATACTGGGAATTTCCTTTAAGGCTACTCCAAACGAAATCAATGAAGCTTTCGCCAAGAAAAAGAAGGCTTTAACTGGAACTGACGGGCAAATCAGTTTACAGAATCAAGGGATGTATTCAGATGTTCTTGAAGCATTTGGCGTTCTTTCTAAGCGTATTCCGAGAAATAACTACGATGTAAAGTACTTCTTTCATTTTGTGAAGGGTCAGGCCTTGACTCCTGTAGATAGCATGAAGTCTGGGAAAGAATACGAAAAAGAAAAAGTCGTACAAATGCCTATTCCTGCTAGTGCGAATGGAAAAAACACTCTTAGCACGGGCATGGAGCACAAGCCTATTCCTCCAAGAGAAGCGAAGAAAGTTTCTAGTACTGAGTTAGACAAAGCAAGAGCAAAGTTGGGACTTAGTGGAACAGAAAATGTCAAGAAAACAGAAGCAACTCCTCCTAAATTAAAAGGGATAAAGCCAGTTAAGTCTACTGAAGTCAAAGAAAAAGGCAAAACTGTCAAAGGAGCAGTTCCCCTTAAATCAGTTAGCAATAAAAAGGAAGACGGTAAAAAGAACGCCAAGGCAGATTCAAATCAAAAGGCGGGGAAGAAAGGAACTATGAAAGCTGTTCCGCGCTCTAAATCGAAGAAGTCTAGTTCTGGTAACTACTTACTGCCGATGGCCATATGTTTTTTCCTTCTCTTAGGAGCTTTTGCCTTGTTAAGTCAATTTGTTGGAGGCAATGAAAAGAAAACTGCCGAAAGTACCAGTAGTAACTCTAGTAGCACTACTGCTGCAATCGGAACGGAAGCTGCTGCGAATAGTGAAACCCAGTACAGCGAAGGTCAAGCCGACAATGGAAATATGGAAGAGCAAGGATCGAATCAACGTACAACTTATACAGAAGCTAGTTCTGAAAGAAGTGAAAACTCTGCGGTAATAAATGAAGGAAATAGCATCGATCAAGAAAGCTCTCAATCTTTAGTGGGTGAAATTAGTGAGGAAGAAAAGACACGTATTCAACGAGGAGAGACTGCAAAGAAACAACAATTAGAAGAGGACAAAAGATTAAGAGAACGAGAACTAGCTATGGCTGACAGATTAAAGAATACTCAAGCGACTGGCAGTACAAATAACTCGCGAACAGAATCGACTCAAAACGGTGGGCCTACTAACAATGGCGGCTCAACTTCTGGTAATACGGGAATCGGTGGAGCAATTAAGAATCTACCTAATGTTGGAGGGAATAGTAATGGTAATTCTGAGGCTAAAACCGAAAAACAAGGGATGACTTCAGGCTTGTCAACTGCCTCGACGAGCAATAACTTGAAGTCATGTGCAGGTCCATACACAAGAGCTTTAGGGGAAGGAAAGTATGAGGTATTTTACAACAACCGTTTGGCCATCTCGAATCCGAAAAGCAAGGATGCTATTGTTAAAGTAATAAATAGCAAGACAGGAAGGACTGTTCGGAATACTTTCATTCCCGCGGGAAATGTTTGCGAAATAAATTACTTGCCAGTAGGAAAATATTACATCAAGGCTTATTACGGTCATAATTGGGATGGCTCGAAAAAACGAGGAGCATACCATGGTGTTTTTGCAGACGCAGAGGAATTTCACAGCTATAGAGCAGCTGATGGTTCTAGCATTGATTTGAGTGCTAAAAACCTTAAGTGTGAAGTGCGATTAGGCGAAGGAAGTGGAACAAACGTTTTGAGCCCGAAAAGTATCGGCAAGTCAGATTTTTTCCGCTAATTATTTTTTCCACTTATCAATCACCCAGAGTAGAGACATAGAAAAAAGAAATAAGAGGAAGGCATAAATCATAGACAAAGGCTCGCGCTTTTTGTAGTTATCCTTCCAAACCTCTTTTGTTTTGAGATTTTCGAACTGTCTTTTATTGAGTAAAATAAATACCCTTCTTCGGTAATTATCCCAGGTATTCTGAGCTGATAAGTAGATATTGAACTTCGTACTTTCATTTTCTAGTTGATGCCATCCCGAACTGTCGCTGATAAAATTGGATTCCCAATAGGAGTTCATCCAATAGGAATTTTTGAAAGCCAGTTTTTGATTTTTACTGCCATTTGAGAGTTTCCAATTCCTAGGAGCTTCACGCTGTAGTAGTTGTATTTTATTTATTTCTCCTGCAGAAATGACTGGAAATTTTGGAAGCATTAAATGGAAGTCGTTTGCAAGCTCATGTTTTACAGCAGCAAACTGCTTCTCCCATAGCACAGCCATTTTAGCATCCCCTTTCTCTAAACTCGCCAAATGCGTATTTACAATACTCGTCCATAAAACCTTTCCATACTTACTTCTTTTAAGTACAGACAAAACGCGCCCTGCTTCGGAAGTCAATACTGGCTTTCCTTGCCTTTTTTTAAAGTAAAAGGGCAAGGATTCAACAGCAATTTTATCTTCCCTTTCTGAAGAACCAATGAAGTGCTTATTAATTTGGGAATTACTGGTCGAGGTAGTAAGAAGGACTTCCTTTAATGGCGACGGCAATCGATCGATAATGTTAGGACTTGTCTGTAATAATATCGTATTCAAATTGCCTTTATTCATTCGCTTCGCCAATTGCTCCGTCTCTAGCTTTGAAAGACTAAGAAGCGCACTTGCATTTATTACTAATAATCCATTCCCTGTAGGCAGCAAGTCTGCGAAGGGGGTTCCCACATTGGCATTCTTGTAATGGTACAAATCGTTCGCAATACGGAAACGCGCTTTCACATCATGCTTTTCTTCTTCCAATAATTTTAAGACAAAATTCATTTCATAGTCTGCCTCCCCAGACAAAAGGAGTATTTCTTGCTTTTGCCTAGCAAATACCTCAAAACCAAAACTGTGGATGATCTCATTAGAGTCAATAAAAGATTTTATCTCGTACAAATATTTCCCAGAACGCCCTGTTTCTAAGGGGATCTGGAGCTGCATTTTTACACTGTCCCAAGCATAGTCTCTAGGCAAAATTCTTTTCCCCAATCGAAAGACCTGCAAGGAATCAAAAGGCAAGCCGCCCCATCTCCAGTCGGCACAAATTTCATCTCCTTCTACCGCATTTAGAGGAGTCAAAGGCAAGTCCCAAGTGGATGGAGGTGTATTTGACGAAACTTGCAGCGGAAAATGTTGCAAGTAAGACCATTCTGCTTCTTCGATACCATCTCCCAAAAGGACCACGCCACCGAAGACTGATTCATCGGTCGGAATTTCAGTTTCTTTCAAGCTATCTACCAGTAAGCTAAATTCTGGAAATTCTAAGACTTTATGATTGGGATATTTCAATTTCCAAAGCTCAAGACTATCACTTGAAACATTTTCAGTGTTTAATAGAATTGTAGTACTTACTTCATCACGAAGCACGTCGGGAGGGAACAATAAAAGGAAGAAGGAAACGACAACTAATGTAAAAGCAATAATTCGCAAGAAATAGAAACTGCGAACTTTTCTAAAATAGAGAAAGGCTGCTAGACCAGAAAGGATCAAGCAGAAAACCAAAGGCCAAGCAAATTCTATATTTGTCCCAAAATCAATCAATATTCCTGCATTTGTTTTCTGTAAATGCTTCGCAATTCACTTAAGGAGTTCCTGCGAATATTACCACTTGAATTAAGAGAATTTTCTGGCAAGATTCTCAGTAATGCACATTCGACTTCAAAAAGAAGCTGATTATCCAATTCACTCTTTGCATTGATCAAAGAAGAGCCTCGTTTTAATAAACTCAACAATTCCAAATCTAAGAATTCTTGAGTGAGAATATTCTTCGTGCATTCCTGTTGACATGCAGTCCAAGCAGCTCTCATTCCTTTAGAATCTTTTTCTTGAAGTGCGATCAAAAGAGTTTCAGAATCCTTCCATAAATTTAATCGTTCATTTAGCGCTGCTTGAGAACTTAAGCTTCCTTTTTGATCTCCTTGCAGTCTGCTCTTATTCTCATTTATTTGCGGAATTTCTAGACCAATACGTTCAACATAAATTCTCGAATCTTGTTGAATCCATTTTATTAATCGGAGTGCCTCTTCTTGGTAAGGCAAACTCGCCTTTGGATTAGCTAAACGCAATTCCAGCTCTGACTTCCACATAAAATTTAAGGCAGCACGAAGTTTACTTTTTATTCCTTCATCAAAAAAACTTGCCTCTTCCATATTATCATGAAAGTGCGCATAATCGGCTAGTAGGACTTCATTAGACTGTGTCTTGTCTCCGGAGATTTCTTGTGGTGCTCCGTGATCGTGTCCGTGATCATGTCCCTCATGCTCTTCCGAAATCGCAACTTTATTTTTGACTTCTTTCTTCTTTTCTAAAAGATCTTCCTTCGTATTCTTTTTATCCACTGCACTTGATTCATCATCATGCAGATGATCGTGCTTTTGACTATCTGCATGATCATGATCGTGGTCTTCACTAGCTTGCTCATGCTCACAGTCTGCATCATGCTCGTGCTTATGCTTGTCGTTGTGGTCATCTTCATGCTTATGGCCACTTTCATGGTCATGATTGCCCTTTTCCTCTTGCTCGTGCTCATGTTCATCCTCATCCTCATGTTCATGTTCATGTTCATGCTCATCATGGTAGGCGTGTTCATCAGCCGGTCTAGCATGATGTCCTCCCGCACTACTTTCGGCTTCTTCCCCTAGGAACTTCCCATATCTTAAACGCAGTATTTTTTGTTCGCTAGCAATACTATTGGATTTATTGAAGAATTCGGTCTCACTTAATTGAGAGCCATCTGCGAGTAATTTTTTCGTGTCAATAATAAGCTGTCGCTGAGAACGAAAATATGCGGGCATAATATCCATTGCCATTCCTCCACCTGCAAAAGTGGAACGAATCACTGTGTCTTCTAATTCTATCATATATGTAGAAGACCGCGTTTCTCCTGTTACAGGCAATTTATTATCCCTAGCAATAACATGGTAATACAATTGATCCCCGGGCTCGATTTCGTACTCATCAAATTCTAAAACGAATTTGGTCTCTACTTGCTTAGCCACATTTATTCCTAAGGGAAAAGTCATTTCATTGAACTTCACTGCTTCACCTTTACCTCGACTCAGAGTTAAAGTCAATTCCGCATTTTTCACTTTGAAATCATCTTTTATCCTTACTGTAATAGGGTAGGACTTAATGGAATCCGCTTTGAGTTTAAGGTATGGGGCTTGTTCGGACAAGTCTATTTGGGGTGGCAAATCTGCCTTTGTGGTAATCCGATAGATTTTGGATCGTAAAGAATCGTCGGCACTGAATGCTTCGTAGTTAAATAGTATATCTTGTGTAATTAACTTTCGCAATGAGAATTGCTTTGAATCAGCAGTGGAATAATCTTTGTCCCAAGCCTCCGAAGAATTACAATTGAAACTTTTCAATTTCTGATTAAAATTTAGCTCGTGTTTTAAAGTAGAGCCCGTCCAAATTTCTGTAAGCTCCTCTAAATCCTCTAAGTTTTTGGACGGCAAATTCATGTAGGCGGGCGGCACAATTCGCCAAGCAGACTGTAAGACTTCTAAAGGCAAATGCCTGGTTTTTTCAAGCTCTTTTTTTGCTTCGTTCGGGCTGGCCTTCGGCATCCTCAAATGACTCTTGTCACTTTCACTGGAATAGCTTGGAATCAAAAATGACAATAATGCTAAGAGTATTAAAATGTGGTAGCCATTTAACGAAAAGCTGCTTCTTAATTTAAGATCATTCAGTGCTTTTTCTATTCGAGTAATTTGCAACTGCTCCATCGGATTCGGCTTCTCTTTCAATAACAAGTCTCCAGAATTCTGTAAAGCCGGGAATTTCTCATTAATAGATTTAATCGCAGCCTTTTCCCTGTCTAAATCAGATACGCGATGAACGATATAGTAAAGGAACACAAGCGAGCAAAGGAATATGGCAAACCACACATTGTTTAATCGATAAAAGCAAACCCAGCCTGCAAGAAACGAAGCACAGATCACCCCAGCGAGCTCGATAATTTTAGCACGTTTAATCAGGCTTCTTATGGCAGTCCGACCATTCAAATTGCAGAATTTAGTCCTTGCGAACTGAGATATCGCTCCAGTAAAAACAAAACGAGTAAAGCGCAAAAAAGGTAAATAAAGTAAGTATGAAAGTATTTTTCAGTAGTTGCAATATTAGGCTCCGAGCGCTTTTTAATATTGGTCGTCTTCCTGTTTAAATCAAGCAAATTAATAGCTTGGATATTATCCGATTGATTTGGATTTCGATCCATTAAGTTTGAACCAATGTCCATAGCGAGGAGCGCTGCTCTATCAAGGCCACAGTTTTGATCCAAGTAAACCTGATTAGCTTTTCTAAAACTAGCATTTTTCGCGCAAGTCTCTACCCATGTTATTCGATCAGTATCGGTTTCTGTACTTGAGGCTGTTAATGGAATATTATCGAAATTAGCAATCGCTTCTACAGCAGCCCGAGCAAAATTCTCTTTTACATAAAGTTTTATAGAATCGCTGCTAGAATACTCTTTCAAGGGGGCTCGACTAAAAGCCAATAAATTTGTCGAATTTTCTCGAATTTCTTCGTCAGTTACTTCACTTTCTACTCCTAAATCAGCAAGCAAAAGTTTAAACGAAACTGGCTTTTTCACTTGCCTAAATTCCTTTTTTCGATTGGGTAAATAGAGTAGGACCTCCTCCAATTCGGGATAGAGATAATCTAACTGCTGGAGATAGATTGATAAATGCTTATTCGCAGGAATCTCTCGAATATTATCAGTAAATGTTCGAACATATTCACTTGTGCCTTGCTTCGTTTGATCTTTGAAGCCCTCAGGAACAAGAGCCATTCTTTTATAGTCTTTTATTGCCTCTGTCTCCTTGTTTTGTTTTTCGTAGGGTTTTAAAAGCAAAAGAACAAAAACAGCAAGCATAAGCATTCGAATGAACAACAGTGGTAAATCTGAAAAGCTTATTTTTCTGGCCTGCTTTTCCTTACCCGTTTCAAACCATTCCAGATTTCCAACTTCAATAGGTGGCCTCTTTTGTTTACTCCATAAGTGAATAAGCAAAGGAACTAGCAGCGTTAATGCTGCCCATACATATGTTAAGCCATCAAAGCCCATCACAGTAGATTTGATCTTTTTAACCACCAATTAGACAAGCTCTCGGCGAAAATTTCGTCTGTGTTTATTAGGTCGTAAATACAGTTTTTGGTTGCCCACTTTCTTCTATGATCTCGAATTTTACGGTCAACTAAGTCCTTAAAGGCTATAGGATCGGAACTGTCGATAAATCCATTTTCTTTACTTTCTAAATCACGGACAGAAGAAATATCGAATTCCCTTATCCCTAATTCTAAAGGACCCATTAAACGCACTAAATTGCTGTCCAATTGTGGATTCAGTAAAGACAGTAATTTGTTTTCTAAATCCGTATCATGAAAATCCGAAAGTGCCAAAAGTGTTCCTTCGATTTTCCTAGGAGCTTCGGTATCAAATAGTGTCCAATTTTCTTTTGCTCTTATATTAAAAATAGCCTCTAGCTGTCTATGTAATCCGAGAGTTCTTTGGGGAGCACTTCCGCGAATAGCACTGCTGTTGTTTAGTAAAGAAAAGACATCCGATTGCTGATGTGCTTTCTGGGCAATCACAGCGGTAAAAAGCTTGGCCCATTCCAGCTTAGAAAAAGCATCTTCTTTGTGGTTCATCGACAAACTGGCATCGATAAGCACATGAATTTTACTTTGTTTGAAACTTACATTTTCACGAATAAAGAGTTTTTCCGTCTTCCCAAATAGCTTCCAATCTATGAACCGAAGATCGTCTCCATATTGGTAGGCGCGATAATTATTGAATTCTCGATCACTTTGCTTTGTTCTCGAAGCATGCATTCCAGACAATACCCGATTCGATAAGGTTCGACTAATAAGTTCGAATTGTCGAAAAGAGGAGAATATTTCTGTTGCATCGAGATTCAAGTGAGTTAGCTGTGTTTCAAGCAATCTTGAATAATTTGATCAGCATCAACATTATCCATATTGGCTTGGTAGTTTAATAATAAACGATGTCGTAAGGCTGGAAGTATTACCGCTTTAATATCTTCTTGAAGAACAGAAAGACGGTTATGCATAAATGCGCGCGCCTTTGCACAAAGAATTATGGCTTGACCACCGCGGGTTCCTGCACCATACTCCACATATTTTCTCACTAAATCGGAAGAGCTATTTTCTGGTCGAGTTTGGCGAATCCATCGATTTATTTTTTTAGTAAGTTCTGTATCAATAAATACCTTTCGTACCAAATCCTGAATGAGCAGTAAGTCCTCCACTGTCAAAAGTGACATATTTAAAAGCCTTTCTT
>CALFBW010000369.1 GCA_937951415.1 uncultured Chitinophagales bacterium
AAGGCTGAGTGCATCGCTTCGCGAACAGGATTGTTTCCTCGAAACGAGAATGAAACATTACTGACACCTCCACTGATGTGCACCAGCGGCATTTTTTCTTTGATTTCACGGGCTGCTTCAATGAAGTCTACCGCATAATTGTTGTGCTCCTCAATTCCAGTCGCCACAGCGAAAATATTGGGATCGAAAATGATATCCTGAGGTGGGAAGCCTAAGTCGTCTACCAAAATTTTGTAGGAGCGCTCGCAGATTTCTACTTTTCTTTCTTTGCTATCGGCTTGTCCCTTTTCATCAAAGGCCATCACTACCACCGCAGCTCCGTAAAGTTTTATTTTAGTGGCTTGCTCCCTAAATTGATCTTCTCCTTCTTTGAGGGAGATGGAGTTCACTACTCCCTTTCCCTGTAAGCATTTCAATCCTGCTTCGATTACTGACCATTTAGACGAATCGACCATGATCGGCAAGCGACTAATGTCTGGCTCCGATGCAATCAGGTTGAGGAATCTTACCATGGCCTCTTCCGAGTCCAACATGCCCTCATCCATGTTTACATCGATGATTTGTGCCCCACCTTCTACTTGGTCACGGGCAACCGACAAAGCCTCTTCGTAATCATCCTCTTTTATCAATCGGGCAAAACGACGAGATCCTGTTACATTGGTCCTTTCTCCTACGTTGACGAAGTTGCTGTCTGGTCCTACATTGAGTCGTTCCAAGCCACTCAACTGTAAATTGGTACTTGGAGCTACGCGTTTTCTAGGAGAAAACTTGGCTGCTTCTTCGGCAATGGCACGAATGTGATCAGGTGTGGTTCCACAACATCCTCCAACAATATTCACAAAATTGCTCTCTAGAAATTCTCGGATGTATTCCGCCATCGATTCCGGCGTTTCATCGTAGCCTCCAAAAGCATTAGGTAATCCTGCATTAGGATAAACACTTGTGAAGCAAGAGGCAGATTTTGAAAGTGTTTGGATGTATGGACGCATTTCCTTAGCACCTAAAGCGCAGTTCAATCCAATCGAAAATAAATTGCCGTGCGAAACAGAAACGTAAAAAGAGTCTACGGTCTGACCAGATAGGGTTCGACCACTAGCATCCGTAATGGTTCCTGAAACCATGATCGGCATCTTGAGACCTCTTTCCGCTAAGATTTCGTTGGTGGCGTAAAGGGCAGCCTTGCAGTTCAAGGTGTCGAAAACGGTCTCGATCAAAATAATGTCAGCACCACCATCAATTAATCCGCGAACTTGTTCGCTGTAGGCTTCTTTAAGTTGATCGAAATTGATTGCTCTAAAGCCTGGACGATTTACGTCGGGAGACAAAGAAGCGGTTCTATTCGTAGGGCCAATCGCTCCAGCAACAAAACGCGGGCGATCTGGTGTCTTTGCATTGAATTTGGCGGTCGCCCTTTTGGCGATCTGTGCCGAAGCAACATTTAGTTCATAAGCTAAACCTTGCATGTCATAGTCAGCCATTCCAACAGTCGTCGCGCTGAAGGTATTGGTTTCCACGATGTCTGCGCCAGCATCTAAGTAGGCTTCGTGAATTTCTTGAATGATTTCTGGTTGCGTCAGGGAAAGTAGATCGTTGTTTCCCTTAAGGTCGCTGGGGTAATCTTTGAATCGATCGCCACGATAATCGGCTTCTCCTAATTTGTAGCGCTGAATCATGGTGCCCATTGCACCATCTAAGACTAAAATTCGATCTTTTACAAGCTCTTCTAAAAGCATTGTTTAATTGTTAAATGAATAATGCAGAATATCCCGCATCAGTGACTTAGATAACAGATTAGACATGCCCGTGAAAAAGCCTGTTGAATCCGTTGTACCATTAAATTTGACGACAAAACTAGTGCATCGTCATCAAAATCGCTCGCTAAATTTGTACCTAAATCTAGAAAATTTCTCTAGCAATATCAACAAAGGTGCTCACCCTTCCCATCGTGTAATAGTGGATGCATGGAACCCCGAAGTCAATCAACTCTTTACTTTGAGCAATGCACCATTCTTTTCCTACTTGCCGCGCCGCTGCATTGTCCTTACAGGCATCAATCGCCTCGGCTAAATCTTCTGGAAGATCCACTTTAAATGTTCGTGGAATGGACACAACTTGCTTTTTTGTGCTAATGGGTTTAAGCCCTGGGATGATTGGGCAAGTAATACCAATAGCACGACAATTTTTGACAAACTCAAAGAATTGATTGTTGTCGAAAAACATCTGGGTAACTATGTAATGTCCGCCCGCATCAATCTTTTGTTTGAGGTACTTCAAATCCGTTTTGCGATTCGGGGCTTCAAAGTGTTTTTCTGGATACCCTGCCACACCAATGCAAAAGTCGGTCGGAGCTGCTCCTCTCAGTTCATCGGCCAAGTAAATACCTTTGTTCATTTTTACTACCTGCTCAATCAATTGATAAGCATAGTCATGACCTCCACTTTCCGCACGGAAATGAGATTCAGAATGCAAAGAATCACCTCTTAATAGTAAGACATTGTTGACTCCCAAGTAGTTTAAATCAATCAAGGCATCTTCAGTAGTATCTCGCGTAAAACCACCGCAGATAAGGTGAGGGACAGCATCTACACCATACTTATTCATGATAGCGGCACAAATGCCCACAGTTCCTGGACGCTTTCTTACAACAACTTTTCGGAATGTGTCAATCTCTGTTTTCTTGTAGATGTAGTCAGATCGATGATAGGTTACATTGATAAAAGGTGGTTTGAATTCCATTAAAGGGTCCAATACATCAAACAATGCTTGGATGCCTTTTCCTTTGAGTGGTGGGATGGTCTCAAAAGAAACCAATGGCTTGTCTGACTTTTCTAAGTACTCTGTAACTTTCAACTTCCTAATTTATAATGGGCATTACCTGCTAAAGTGGCACGAAATTACATCATAGAAGCTTGTCTTGCTCATTCAAAGCTATCAACATCTTGTGCTTTGTGCTTCCAGAAAAGATTATCTTGCGATTATAAATCATACGAAACTTCATGAAGCAGTATCTCGACTTAATGCAAACTGTTTTAGATCAAGGGGGTGAAAAGGGCGATCGAACCCAAACGGGCACGAAAAGTATCTTCGGTCATCAAATGCGTTTCAACCTACAGGAAGGCTTTCCATTGGTAACAACTAAGAAGATTCATTTGAAATCCATTATTCATGAGTTGCTTTGGTTTTTGAAAGGGGATACGAATATTGCTTACTTAAAAGAAAATGGTGTTCGTATTTGGGACGAATGGGCAGATGAAGCGGGAAATCTTGGTCCTGTTTATGGCTATCAATGGCGTAATTGGCCTAAGCCTAATGGAGAAAAGATTGATCAGATTCAACAGCTTATTCATCAAATACAAACGAACCCAAACAGTCGACGTCATATGGTAACTGCTTGGAACCCGGCCGATGTGGAGCAAATGGCATTGCCACCTTGTCATTGTCTTTTTCAGTTTTATGTGCTTAATAATAAATTAAGTTGCCAGCTGTATCAGCGCAGTGCTGACATATTTTTGGGAGTGCCTTTTAATATCGCCTCCTATGCACTATTTACCATGATGATAGCCCAGGTCTGTGGCTACGAACCGGGTGATTTTATTCACACTTTTGGTGACGCCCATATTTACAATAACCACATGGAACAGGTTGAATTACAATTGAGCAGAGAACCTAGACCGTTACCTAAAATGGTGCTCAACCCAAA
>CALFBW010000370.1 GCA_937951415.1 uncultured Chitinophagales bacterium
ATGGGATGGTTTTTGCCCAGCCTGTACAGAAAGTGATTACTGTGCTGCTAGCTCGGGTAATGCTGAATTTGATCACATGGAATCCATTCGCATTGGTCTGGATACATTATTTTTTTTCGATTTCCCTGCTTACGCAAATGAAGGTTGGAGTCCTTTTAAAATATCTCGTACTTGTCCTTCAGTTTTTGAAATAAACATTTTCAGTCAATTGCCAGGAACACCTGAATATTTGGGGGTTTGGATCGATTTTAATATTGATGGTTTTTTCGAAGAAAGCGAAAGAATCTTGAGCAGTGAAATAATTGATGAAAATTTAGAATCAATCTTAGAAATATCTGACAGTAATGAACTTGGCTTTTTTAATATGCGTGTTATTATGCGTTACAATGAATTGCCTGAAGCCTGCGGTGACTTTGATTACGGACAGGTGAAGGACTTTTGTATTGAACTAGTGGAAAATGATGATTTTCCAAGTATAGAAATACAAGAATTTTATACTTTCTGCGAAACAGAGCCTGCTTTTATAGGATTAGATGTTCCACTTGACCTTGAAAATGTGAATTATGAATGGTTTCCTAAAGACTACTTGCAAAATCCATTTTCTCCGAATACTGAAGTATTGGTAGACAGTCTTTATGAAGTACCAGAAATTTCCTGGGGGGGAATGCCCAAAGAATACTCATTGCACATAGATTATAACGAGAATGGTTGCGATTACAGCGAAGTATTAGAAACTGGTGTTTTTGTGATTGGTCAACCCATTTATCAGGTTTTCGTTGAGCCCTGTCAGGAGGAGTCAATTATGGTGACGATCAACTATTATGGTCCATTAGAGGAACCTTCTTGCCCAGAGGTTATGCTGCTGGAAGGAAGCATTGTTTACGCTGAATGTTGGGGCTTCTTAATGGACGATCTTGGCAGCTTTATTGTGAGCAATAGTAATAATTCTGTTTGCCCTGTTTCTGATACCATTATGGTGGAAGAATTTCCATTTCTTGAAGAACCTTCGATTAGACGTGAAGGTGATTTTTTATTGATTCCAGCTTTACATGGACCACAGCCGGAAGCAAGCTGGTATTTAGAGGGAGTTTTAGTAGCTGCAGATCAAGATATACTTCCTATTTCAGCCACTGGAAATTATTCTTGTATAGTAGATTGGGGAAATGGCTGCGTAGCCGAATATGGACCCATCTATGCAGTTTACAGCGGCATCGAAAATCAAGTGCACACGACAGTTTCCATATATCCCAATCCGAGCTCTGGAGCTATTTATTTTGAAGGAATAAATGGGAGCGCAAGTGTGCAAGTTTTTAACCTACAAGGACAAGTTATTTTTCAGCGACAAAATGTGCAATTGGAAAATGGTCTGGACTTACAGGAATTGCCTTCGGGTTTGTACTATCTGCAAATTGAAGGCATTGATCTCGATTCTACAAGTTTTTCGATTTTTTTGGAGGAGTAGGAAAGGGAGTTAGTTTCAAGAAAGAGCAGAAGTGTTAAAGTATGCTTTGGACTTGGTTGCAGTCTTTGCAATGAACCCCCCTTTTTATTTAAATGCTTATCTTTCAAGATATAACTAGTAATTCTTTCCCGCTAATGGTTCGTCAATCCGTTCGGAGAAAGTCTAGCTAAACATTAATTCTCGAATATGAAGTCGTTGAAGAAAGAGCCCTTTTTATTTCTTTTTCTCTTATTATTTTATGTGCACAGTTCAGCACAAATTGTAGTTAGTGAAGCCACAAGCACCGCCGAAGAAGAAGCAATTGTTAATGCTTTGGTAGGAGCAGGTTGTACGGTCTCCAATATCAATGTTGAGTGCGGAACAGGCAATGGATTGGGAAATACGTTTTATGCCATGGGCAGCTTTGGAAGTAATGATTCAGAATTCGAGCTAGAGTCTGGAATGCTCTTAACCACGGGTAGCGCAAAGGCAGCTGAAGGCCCAAATCAAGCAGGAACAGTTTCAAATTCCATTTCTGAAGGAAATCCTATAAACGATGAAGCCTTAGCTGCTTTAAGTTCTGTGAGTTTGAATGACATCTGTAGGGTTACAGTTGATGTTTCAACTTTCGCAGATAGCCTCAGCTTTTATTATATGTTTGGCTCTGAAGAGTACTACGGCTTCACCGCCTCTTCTTTCAATGATGTGTTTGGCTTTTTTATATCAGGCCCAAATCCCGATGGAGGATTTTATGAAAATGTCAATATTGCATTGATACCAGGATCGGACCCACCAATGCCAGTATCTATTAATACTGTCAATGGGGGTTGTAATACATATTTGGGTCCTTGTTCCCCTTCCCCTGGTCCGAATGAAGGTGAACTTTGCCCTTGTAATGAAATCTACTTCATCGATAATGACTTTACTGAAGATGAAACCGCCATCCAGTATCGTGGCTACACTAGACCGCTGAAAGCATTTGCCAATGTGATTCCATGTGAGACCTATACTTTGACTATGGTGATAGCTGATGGCACTGATACTGCTTTAGATTCTGGAGTATTTATACAATCTGGTAGTTTAGAAAGTCAAGATGTGAGTTTGCAGTCGTCGACTGGCTATAAGCCCTTTAGTGATGGACAAGATGTAGCCGTTGAAAATTGTTTGAATGCTGAAGTGGAATTGAAATTTCCGATTGAATTGTACGATGATGCCCTTATTTATTACTCGCTAATTCCTTGCGAAAACGGACAAGATATGATTACAAATGGTTTGGACATTGCCTTACTAGCTGGTGTCTTGGAAGCTGAAAGCGGACTAACATCGAAATCTTTTGAAGTACAGGTGTTGGAGGATGACAGTGAAGAGGAGATAGAGTGCTTTAGAGTCCAGTTGGATAGTATTCGAATTTCTGATCGTTCATTTGGATTTAGCTCTAAATCTGAGAAAGTTCAAATTATAGATCAATCTGATGTACCGATTTCAGAGGAGATTACAGCTCCGTGTGAAGCCTTAATTGGTGCGGGACTGTCTTTGGAGGCTGATAAAGTCATTTCAATATATCCCAACCCAAGCAAGGGAATCGTACACTTTGAAGGAATAAATGATCGAGCAGATGTTCAAGTTTTTGATTTGAATGGGCAACTGGTTTTTCAGCAAAATAATGTTGATCTAAGGGCTGGTTTGAATCTGTCAAGCTTAGAAAAAGGACTCTATTATTTGACCATTCAAGATCGCAAACGAAATGTGAAGAGTTTTCAATCTTTGCTACTGGATTAAATCGCAAAATTGTCTTGCTGATTTGTTTTGCAAGTCTTTGAAAACGAATTGTATACATTTCAAGAAGTTCCATCGCTTGCCCCTTCAGTTTTAGGAAAACATTTTATCTGTTTTGTTGAACCATTCCAGCAAAATCTTGTTACTTTGCTGTAACATTAGTGTCTCTCGAAATATTCCGAAATAAAATCTATGGGCCCCTGGCCTTTTGCATCTTGCTTGGCTTGATGTGTAATGGTAGTGTTCACTTGTTCGATTACATTTTTGAGAAGGATTGCCGTGACTGCTCACTAGCCTTCGAAATGGAAACGGAAAGTGAGGACGGAGGAAAGAAGGAAGTCAAGGATGCAGAAGAAGATGAAAAAGAGAAACTTCGTGTCTTCTTAGACGAAATCTTGGCATCCGGCAGTATGTTACTGTTAACAGCTGACGGCAAAAATGCTCGGCATAAATTAAGCCCTCTAGAGGTCAGCACACCACCTCCCCAGCGCTTTTAACTGCTAAAAATGCTCTTGTTTTAAGATAAAGGGAGCTTTTTTATTTGGCGCACCACAATATCTAATCGGTGCAAAAGACATTTATTTTATAGGATTTTTACATGCCGTTTCCTAGGGCCAAGTGGAAGATGAACTTACTTAAAGTTGGAAGCTTACACTTAATAAATGGAGAGCGAGCATGATTGGAAAAAAGTAATTAATGAAAGGATTTGACTTTTCAAACATTAAAGGAGACCTCCTAGGGGGGATAACCGCCGGTATCGTAGCATTACCACTCGCACTTGCATTTGGTATGCAGTCGGGAATGGGCGCGGCTGCCGGATTATACGGAGCCATTTT
>CALFBW010000371.1 GCA_937951415.1 uncultured Chitinophagales bacterium
TTAAAATTCGATACAAGATACTCAGCTCTTATGAAACGAAAGTCAATTTCTCAATGATAAGTTTTTCTAACTTTTGAAAATAAAAGTATCTTTCTGACTGATCGATTTCATAGCAATTTGATTGCGAGTTAGGCATGGGGACACTAGACGAGGCATTTAAGGAAGGCATTTCAAATCTTTCATCGAAAGAGAAGGACAGGATTATCTTTTCAATGGCAAGAAAGGAAGAAGAAACGTATTTAGCGCTCTCTTACCAATACCTAGGTTTTCCCAGCAAAACAGAGCTCTTTGATAAGATTCGCGGTCGAGGCATTCAGTGGTTAAGTCGAATAAATGAAGAACGTCCTATTCATAGACAAGTGGTTCTCAAAGTAAATCGCATTATTAGAGAATTTGACAAATTTCGACGCATCACAAATGACCTGGAGCTTTACATCGATTTGTATTTATTTCTTGCAAAATATCTCCTAGAGCACTTCCCGCATTTATTGGGCAGCAGTAAAACCTCGCTAGACGCCAAAATCATTCAACTCGTACACCGTTTGTACAGCTTGATTGGTGGTCTTCACCCCGACTATTGGATGGATTACAAAGCAGACATGGACCCTATTTTAGAGGCAGTGCATCGACACTCTTCTCACCTCTCTAAGGCAAAGAACCTGCCGAGGAAGTTTGAATTGGTGTAGGTCTTTCATTTAAGGAGCGAGTACATCCTGATATTGAAAAGCGAAGGGGCGAGTGATCTGGAAAATCGCGGAGTTTCAATTCAAATGGTCGGCTAACCGTTAAAATGAGGCGGCTAGTGATTCCTAATATGGCAAAACGACGGAGCAAGTGAGCTGCCTGTGGCTGACAAACGGAGCAGTCAGCCTACTATGACGATGATGGGCGGTTTTTCTTCATTCCTCGAACGAGCTTACGGCGGGTGGCTTCTCTGCGCAATTTACCTGTTGGGGTTCGCAAGAATTTTGCTACAAAACTGACCGCACGGGCCTTTTGAAATCGATCAAATTCATCGTTCATAAAATTAACTGCTTCTCCCACCATTTCTTTGTCTACGCTTCCCTCAATGATTAGAACTATAGCTTGACCTAATTTGGCGTTGGGCAACCAAGAAATAAAAAATGGTCGATCTATGATCTCGCGAAGCTTTACCTCTAATGGTTCTGGATTTATTTTGACACCACCTGAATTGATAATGTTGTCAAATCTACCTAGCACCTCAAATTCTTTGTCGCTGCTAAAGCGCACGAGGTCATTCGTTGCCAAGTCACGACAATTCAAAGCAGGGCAATCCAAGACTAGACAACCTCTATAATCCACATTACCAGTGATTCCCGAAAGAAGTTTGAAACTGGCATTCTCTTCTCCATGATTCAGCGGTTTTAAGGCAACATGACTGCAGGTTTCGGTCATTCCGTAAGTCGCGTGAATAAATGGAAAAGGGTCTGGAAGTTCTTCTTTTAAATTTTCAGGAAAAGGTGCTCCTCCAACGATGATGTGGTGAATCTTCTCCATTTCCGAGGAAGATGCCTTCTCTAAAATTTGCTCTAATTGGTAAGGCACCACAGCCATCAAGGCTATATCATCCTTCATTTCGAAGTTCTCCAGTGGATTTTTTGTCGGTTTTGTATAGCACAGCTCGTGCTCTCCCAAGATGGCACGAACAATCATCATTTTCCCACCGATATACTCTGCGGAGATTGCCAGTAATAGAGATCGTTCGTTTGAAATACCTAAATAAGTCAAGGTATTCATCGCACTATAGAGCATAGCAGATTTGGACAACTGGATCACTTTGGGCGTGCCTGTTGAACCTGAAGTCATTTGCTCCACGTAATCAACGCCTGGCTGTAGCCAATCCAATACGAAGTCCCAGATGGCCTTCTCCCAGACTTCCTTACAGGCATTCGCCTTTTCTTGCGCAAATACTAATAATTCCAAGCCACTTCTCGTGACTCCCTCAAATTTCAATTTATCGTAGTCTGACCAATTCAAATTACCTGCTCTCTTTTATTAAAAAATATCCTTTGCAATAGGATTGAAAGTACAACAACAATCGCACAGCCAATGAAGTTCAACCAAAGATAGGCGACTGTATCAAAAAGGAAAACGGCAATAACAGAGATTTGGGCAATTATAGCCGCATAAAAGACGGCTTTTGCTTGTACTTTCTTGAGGTAGAAGGCTACAACAAAGATTCCCAAGATGGTTCCGTAGAAGATGGAACCAAGGATATTGACCAGCTCAACAAGATTCTCGGCAAGGTGGGCGACTAAGGCAAAGCAAATCGCAATTACTCCCCACATAAACGTGAACAACTTAGATGCTTTCAAATAATGCTCATCCGTTTCCTCTCTTCGGAAGACGCGCTTGTATATGTCTATGGTGGTGGTTGAAGCAAGTGCGTTCAGTTCAGAACTGGTCGAGGACATAGAAGCTGAGAAAATAACTGCCAGCAACAAACCGATCAAGCCGGTGGGGAGGTACTTCATAATAAATGAGATAAAGACATAATTGGTGTCTTTAACATCCTTACTGCTGTTCTTATTGACTAAATCTCTGGCCTGCTTACGTATCGATTGCTCTTTTTCGTTTGCTGCTTGTAATTGTGCTTGGGTTTTGTCATTGCTCTGCTCTAGGTATAAAAATGCGGCGGCCTTTTTCTGTTCAAAAATTTCATCGTATTCCTGTTCAATCTCTTGTTTTTCCGCAAAGAGCTCTGTTTGATCCAGTTTGTTCCAATCCGTCGAATTAAAATATACTGGTGATTTCTCAAATTGGTAAAAGACAAAAACCATGATACCTATCATGAGAATAAAAAACTGCATCGGCACTTTCAGCAGGCCATTAAACATCAGTCCCGTGCGACTTTCCTTAATGGACTTTCCTCCCAGGTAACGTGCTACCTGTGATTGATCCGTCCCGAAGTAGGACATAAATAGAAAGATGGCCGCCGTAAATGCGGTGAAAACATTGTAGCGATCTTTGAAGCTAAAGCTAAAATCTAGTCCCTGCATTTTCCCCATAGCTCCTGCCAGGTCGAGGGCTTTAACGAAACTCAAGTTTTCGGGTAATTTATAGATAAGCACAATAAATGCTGCAAACATTCCCATCATGATTACGCCCATCTGGAGTTTCTGGGTTAATGCAACTGCCCGCGTTCCTCCACTTACCGTGTAAATAATTACCAACACACCAACGAGAATATTGGTAAAAGCTAAATCCCAGTTCAAGACAGAAGAGAGAATTATTGCAGGGGCGAAAATGGTTAAACCAGCCGCTAAACCCCTTTGCACCAAAAACAATATTGCTGCTAATAGGCGGCTTCGAATATCGAAGCGCGATTCCAAAAACTCGTAGGCGGTATAGACTTTTAATTTGTAATAAAGGGGAACAAAAGTGACTGATAGGATCACCATTGCAATCGGGAGGCCCAAATAAAACTGCACGAATTGCAAACCTGATTCGTAACCTAAGCCGGGGGTCGATAAAAATGTAATGGCACTTGCTTGTGTTGCCATTATGGAAAGACCAATGGTCCACCATTTCATTTCTTTATTTCCTAAAAGATACCCTTCTAGGTTTTTACTACCACGCGTTTTCCAGGCACCATAGCCAACGATTGACAACAGCGTACCGAAAAGCACTATCCAATCAATCGGATTCATTCAAATAATTTTCCAAGAATTAACAGAAAGAAAAAGAACAAAACCATGTTCCCCAAAACAAATGCATACATCTGCTTCCAAGTTGTGAAAACGGGCGGCCCTTCTTCCTGCCCTCGATTCTCCTTTTTATTCTTGTTCATTGCCCTGTGAAACTAAATTAGCTAAAAGACGATACGCTCCGGGAACTCCTGCCGGCAATTCTCTAAATAAAGATAAGGTGCAATAAATGTAAGTCCCCTTTCCATACTTGGCTACTAAGAGCGATCCATTTTTCGGATCTTCTCCTGGGTCGTTAGCAGAAAAAATGGGCGTGTAATTTTCATCCCATTCATTGGGGAAATACAATCCACGTTCTTGCACCCAATCGTCAAAATCAGAAGACTCTATTTTATTGGGGAAATTTAAGACAGAATGAGTTGGTGCCAAAATACGCATCTCAGCTTCCTCCACGGTAACTCGATCCCGAGAAATCTTAAAAGGATAAGGTCCAATGTCTTCTGACAATAAAGAGTAAGTAGTATTGTATTGCCCTAGAACGGTTCCGCCATTTTCCAAATATTCAAGAATTATGGGCTGAATAAATGGCATCCGCTCCACTTTGTTGTAAGCTCGAACACCAATAACTAAGGCATCGTAATTCTGTAGAATATCTAAGGTAAAATTGCCAGGATCAAGGACATCTACTTGATATCCTATTTGCGCTAAACTCTCCGGTAAAATATCTCCTGCTCCTTTGAGATAAGCTATTTTTTCACCAGCCGTTTTCACATTTATTTTCACTGCTTTAGCCTTCGCTTGCGGGAAAACGGTTTGCGTCGGAATATGATCGTATTGAATCAATTCTAAGGCTTGCTTTTCCACTTTTCCCTTCATTCGAAATTCCGCTTGCAAAGCGATAGACTCTTGCCGTTTTGGTGGAGTCACCGAAAATTCCAAGCTTTGCTCTCCACCTTTCTTTTCGATTTCTACTGGAATTGTTAAGGGTTCCACTTTCCAATCCTTAGGAACATTTAATGCTAAGTCTCCTTGTAAAGCATCGATCCCTGCTCGAACATTCAAACTTATTTTTTGTGCCTTTTCATCCGCAAAAATGTAAACATCTTCTGGGAAATTGATGGTCGCTTCCGGAGTAACTGCGAAGGGTCGGTACAATTCTCCGCGTTCATCGTCCGTCCATTTATAAATAATTGGACGCATAATTTCGATGGACTCCCCTTCTACAGAAAGTGCAAATCGCACTTCTAAAGCTGGTGGATTTTCTGGCAAACCACGCATTAATTGTTCATCTACGCGAAACATACCCAAGCTGCCCTCCTTTTCTAGCCAATAGGGCTGAGAGTAATTGGCAGCGATAGGCACTTGTTTTGCCGTTTTGAATTCCTGTTTAGCATTGTATTCTAAGCTTGCATTTATTACTGTATCTCCCATTCCAATAAACTCCACTGACTTCAATTGCACGTCATTTTTCGATCGATTTATTGTTTCTATTTCAAGAGCAATGGGCGCCCCTGGAGGTGCAGACCAATCGCTGGCTTTTACTTCCAAATACAAACCTGCACAATGCAGGATGATTTCATCAATCTCTTTTACTTTTTTATTCTTCCAATAAGCATCTTCTAGTGTTTGTATTTTCTTTCGCAAGTCAATCAAGCCTTTAACTGAAGCCCCAGGATTTTGCCAATCAAAATCATTTATTACTTGAGCTAAATCTGTTTCAATTTCGGCTCCACCCTTTATTCGATTCCAAGTCAGATCAATGTCTTCAAAAATTTCCCCTTCTGATCTATCTCCCTTTAAATGCTGTAAATATTCCCATTTTTCGCCACGCGTTCCCGTAGAACCAAAGGCTTGACATTTGTGCATGCTGCGACTCAAGGCAGCCAATTCCGTATAACTTAATCCTAATAACGGATTATAGGCGCCTACGTCTACTTTTAGCATTTCTTTTATATCGTCGCTCGCCTCAAAAGCCTCTTCGCTTCCATAAAACCACCAACTGGTATTGAATAATAAACGCTTGGCCTGCCAGACTTCCACATACTGCAATTGCTCTGGAAATCGATTGGGATCAGCTGCTGCTTCGAATGCTTCGGCGCTCAAAATAGCGGAAGCTGTATGGTGTCCGTGTGTTCTTCCTGGTTCGGTAGAGAATCGATTGATAATTACATCCGGTTGGAATTTCCTGATGGTCCAAACCACATCAGCCAAGACCTCATTTCGGTCCCAAATATTGAAGGTTTCATCGGGGTGTTTACTGTATCCAAAATCATTGGCGCGCGAAAAGAACTGTTCTCCTCCGTCTATCTTTCGAGCAGCAAGTAATTCTTGTGTGCGAATTACTCCTAGCAATTCTCGAATCTCTGGACCAATGAGATTTTGCCCACCGTCTCCTCGGGTCAAAGAAAGGTAAGCTGTGCTCACTTTTTCTTCATTTGCGAGGTAAGAAATTAAACGGGTATTTTCGTCATCGGGGTGGGCGGCAACGTAAAGTGCTGTTCCCAAAACTCCCAACTTTTGCAAGTCGTGATATATTTCGGCAGAGGTAGGTTTAACAGGAGCTTGAGCAGAAAGTGAAAAGCTCCAAGCTATTCCTAAAACCAAAATCAAGCGGCGACAAAAAAGGATGTGCTTCATGTGCCGAATTTACGAGTAAATCGTTTATCTATTGCTCGTTCAGCTTGGTTCTTCCTTTTGGTCGTCGAGAACCTGCATAGAGGTCGTAGCGACAAAATCTGGCCTCAATCGCTCCACTGTACATTGGAATACGCTCGCTTGCTTTTAAGCCGATTTGCTTGAGTGCATCCATGTTTCCGCTAATGATCCAAGCTGTTGTTCCTTCGTACTTCTTCTTTAGTTGATCGCCCATCATGCGGTAGAAGCCCATAATGTCTTCCTTTTCCATTCGAACTGCGTAAGGCGGATTAATGATCACTGTTCCTGACTTTACTCTAGGATCAAAGTCTTCCATAGCGATTTGACTCACTTCTACTTTTGAACCTACCCCCGCTTTTCTAAGGTGATCGCGACTCATTT
>CALFBW010000372.1 GCA_937951415.1 uncultured Chitinophagales bacterium
GGTATTGTCATATGCATCCTTCGGTTGACAGGAGCAAATTAATTGAAGTACTAAATCATAGAGCTAAGTACTTTCTGTGGGCAGGAGCAGATTTGCTCAATGTGACATCAGCCGCAGGTAAGAGGCAGATGGTTGTGATCGAAAACAATTCATGTCCTTCGGGTCAGAAATCAATGCCCTTAGTTGATGACAATCAAGAGCAAGGAAGTTACCGCTTAATGGTAGAAAGAACCTTTAAGCCAAGTTTAAAGAATCTAAGAAACAAAATAAAAGGAGGATTAGCAGTTTTATATGACAAAAATCCTATGGAAGTTTCTGGATATGCAGAGGTAATTGCCGATGTAATGCAAGAGCCTGTGCACTACGTTAGCTTTCACAAAGATGACAACAATGCTTCCGCCAAGTTTGTAAACGGAGTGCTGCATGTATTGGCTGATAATGAGTGGCTTCCAATAAGAGCTGCATTCCGGTACGTCACTCAAAAACCATGGAATAGAATTCCTGTGAACTCAAAAACCAAAATCATTAACCCAACGATAGCTTGTCTTGCTGGAGGAAGAAATAAAATGGTAGCAGCAAAGGCATACGACATTTTTAATGCTGAGTTGCAACATTATGGATTGAAAATAAATATCCCCGAAACAATTTGGGACGTTAGCAAAAATGAAATTCCCATTTGGGTAAAGAAAATGGGCGGTCATGCTGTTATCAAGGTACCTTACAGCAATGCCGGTCAAGGTGTTTATACCATTGTAACAGAAAAAGAGCTAGAGCTCTTTATGGAGATGGAATTCGACTACGATCTTTTTATTGTTCAAAGTCTGATTGGTAACTCAAATTGGAGCAGTATAACTTCTGCTGGCAAGCTATACCATGTAGGAACAATTCCTGACCACAAAAATCAAACTTTTGTTGCTGATATTAGAATGATGGTGAGTTCTACAGAACAAGGAATCAAACCTTTGTGCACTTATGCAAGGAGAGCTGCAAAACCTCTTGTTGACAATATTGAAAGTGGAACGGATAGTTGGTCAATGTTAGGGACAAATTTATCCATAAACAATAACGACGGAACATGGGGAAGTGATACGAGTAGATTAATCTTAATGGATCGAAGGGATTTCAACAAACTTGGTGTAGGATTGGACGATCTTATAGAAGCTTACATTCAAACAGTCTTGTCAATGGTGGCTATCGATAAGATGGCAAAAACACTGGTCAACAAGCAAGGCAAATTCCGAATGAAATTATTCAAAAGCTTGAATGATGACAAAAGTTTATTGGACGAAATTATGATAAACTAACTGAAATGAATGCTCTAATTCTCACAGACCACACAGCACACTCTTCAGAAAACTCCCTTTATAGCTTAGCTGTTGAATTGGTGCTTCATAAGCATGTTGCTCGTGTTGATGTTGCCAGTAAAAAATCACTAGAAAACAACGCATTTTTTAGCTGTAGAAAAAATGCCGATCTTTGGATAACTGAAGTTGATGAGAATTTCGAATTCAAGAAAAAGGATCATCCTTTGGACAAACTTGATTCAAAATGCGAATTAAAAAGTTACGATTTTATTTGGTTGCGACTCCCTCCCCCATTAAGTGAATCGTTTCTTCATTTTTTGGATCGACAGTTTAAAGGAAAAGTGATCATCAACAATCCTCTTTCTATTTTGGAGACTGGCAGTAAAGCTTTTCTATTAAATTTCATTGAAGTCTGCCCACCTTTACAATTATGCAATTCAGCAGAAGACATCCTAAATTTCAGTCAAAGATTTCCGATTGTCTTGAAACCCTTAAGGGAATATGGAGGGAGAGGTATTTTGAAAATTGAAAACAACAGAGTCAGTAATGGAATCGAAAATTATTCGTTTGACGAGTTCTTACTAAAATTCGAAGAATCTCCTACTGAATATTTAGCTGTCAAATACTTAAGAAATGTAAAGCAAGGTGATAAAAGAATCATAGTAATAGATGGTGAAATCATGGGCGCCTCCCTTAGATTACCAAAGCAAGATTCGTGGCTTTGCAATATTGCTATGGGTGGAACGTCGCAGCACACAGAAGTTTTAGCAGAAGAAGTTAAAATCGTAAAAGTATTAAATCCGATCCTTGGCTCCAAGGGCATAGTCATGTATGGTGTAGACACTTTAATGGGAGATTACGGAAAAAGAGTCCTTTCTGAAATCAATACTACAAGCATTGGTGGATTGCCACAAATGGCAAGACTACAAAACACTCCCCTAGTCAAAATAGGAGTCAATTTAATTGTAAAAAACATTCTAAATCGTCTTAAGTGATAGAACCTAAAACCATTGATGTCCTTGATCTTGATTCCATTCCAAAGGGAGTTATATCAAGGTACTTTATAAATCTTGTAGAAGATGGGATGGGTACTGCCATCAAATTACCCTTGATAGTTGCCAAAGGAAACTATCATGGACCCGTTGTTGGCTTAACAGCAGCAGTGCATGGAAATGAGCTCAATGGCATCCCTGTAATTCAGCGGCTATTCAAGGAAATAGATCCAACAAAATTGAAAGGAACCATCATAGGGGTACCAATTGTTAATGTTCCATCTTATTTAAGAAAGAAGCGGCGATTCCTAGACGGCGTCGACTTGAATCATATTATGCCGGGAAAGGAAGGAGGAACTGTAAGTCAAGTCTATGCGTGGAGAGTGGTCAATAAATTGATAAAGAATTTCGATTACCTCCTTGATTTGCATACTGCGAGTAATGGAAGGATCAACTCTTATTACATCAGAGCTGACATGAGTGACGAAATCGTTAGAAAAATGGCATTGTTGCAAAATGCTCAAATCATAGTTCATAATCCTCCTAGCGATGGTACACTCCGAGGAACAGCCGACGAATTAGAAATTCCCGCAATCACCTTGGAAGTTGGTAATCCTAACCTATTTCAAAAGGGAATGATAAGGGATGGCTTAACTGGGATTCACAATCTCATGGGGTATCTCAAAATGACTGATTCGGAAGTTGAAGAAATTTCCAACGAAACCGTTATATGCAAGAGATCTTATTGGATATACAGCGACGTTGGAGGCTTAATTACTGTTCATCCAAATGTTACAGATATGCTTACCCAGGGAGACTTGATAGCCACCGTAAGAAACATCTTTGGCGATGTCATCAAAGAATACTTCGCTCCTGAAACAGGAGTAGTTATTGGCAAAAGTGTTAGTCCTGTTAATCAAACAGGAGGTAGAATTCTACATTTAGGAATCGTAAAATAAATTCGCTTAATTTTTTGTTGTACTAAATCTTGAATAGTTTTCATTGAGAACATAACCATACAATTCAAGAGGTATTATCTAACTCGGCAAGGAGTAAATTTATACTCCTTTCTCCGAAAGCAAACTAAAACTGCAACTCAAAAACAGCCTAAAAGAATATTTCCTATTCAGTGAAAACCCATCAATAAACAACACTCTAACTGGGAGCGTTCTAGCGAATCAAGGTGGTATTCCCTTTTTCTATTTTTATGTCCGTAGAACCTTCGAAGCTGTACTCTACGACCCATACATATACTCCAATCTCTTGAGGGACGCCCTCAAAAGTTCCATCCCAAGGCAAATCTCCATTGTCTTGCCACACCAGTTGTCCCCAGCGATTAAAGACAGAAAAGCGTTCAATAGTTGCCAAGTTATACAAAGGTTTCAAGTCATCGTTAATCAGGTCTCCATTCGGCGAGAAAGCAGAAGGAACTAGCACGTATGGTCCTGGAACCACGCTTACCAATACTTCATCCTCTTGAAAACATCCGTCAGGAGTGAGCATAGATATGGTGTACAATGTCGTTTCTTGTGGATTCACAACAGTTCCAAGACCTTGAGTTGCAAAGCCATCTTTATCGCTCCAAATGTAAGTTATCGAATCTGAATCTTCACTGGAAATAGCTAGCAAAGAAACTTGAGAACCCGCCACAATTGTGGTGTCTTCAGGCGCAGTAATAAATATAGGTTCTTCAAACAAATCCACTGCTACCCAATCGGAAACGCAATCTTCTAAAGTAAGATTAAATGCCTCCGCAAAATAAGTTCCTGCCACTGTAGGCGTAAAAGTATTACCAGTGGCAACAGGAAGGGTATCACTCATATTGGCATACCAATTTACACCCAGCGAATCAGCTGCCGAAGCCACAAAAGCTTGCGTATTGCCATTCGCATCGCAAGTCGTTATGCTCATTACATCAATGCTTGGAGGATCAGATGGAAAGCAAAGCTGACATTCTTCCACCATAATATTTACATTCACAACTTGATCGCCACAAGCCACCAGTGGTCCAGCTAAAGTGTATGTAAATCCATATGTACCTGCTGCAATGCCTTCAAAGTTGTAAACTGTTGGATCCACTGAAACCAAGATGGCACCAGACGGAACATCCTCCACCCAAGTTCCTGATGTAGCTCCAGTAGCAATTAGATCGTCAAAATTAATTTGTGCGTCTTCGGGAATATTGTTACAGGCTATTGGAATCGTATCTAAAGTAACTTCTGGAAAGTCTTCAATTTGGACTTCCACCACCGCTGAATCTACCGGACAAGAACCACCGCCTAATTGCAAATAAGCAAATGTATAGGTTCCTGGATCTTGTTCGTAAGGATTGAATGTCGCCGCAATGGGATCAAAACCGGCATCTTGTGCCTGCACCGCAGAAATGTCGATCCAAGTTCCGCCTGCATCTTCATTTTCAATTAAGTCAGCTAAATCAACCACCATTTGATCGTTGTTACATCGTTGTGGAACACCTAAATCAGGATCACCGGCAGACAAGGCTTGCAAAAGCTCTACTTCCCAAAACAGCGTATCAGGACAAACACCTCCTTGAGGAACTGTGGGTACAAATGCCAGTTCATACATTCCCACATCACTAGCGCCATCACTTACCAAAGCCGTGTCGGCTTGTATAGTGATCGGATTCAGTCCTATAGGAGTTTCCGAAACAGTCCACAAACCATCGGGCGCATTAGATTCAATGACGTCCTCTAACAAAAGCATGTCACCTGAACAAAGAATACTTGGCGCAGCATCTAATTCTACGCAAGAACAAATAGGTGTAGATAAATTCAAGTTGAGACTACAACCTCCTGTTGCTAAATCATTTATTGTTAATAAATAAGAGGGCTGCGAATCGTTCAAAACGGTGACCAAAGTATCGCCCGAAGCCAAATTTGTGACTGCAGGAACTCCAGAACCTGAAATGGTCATATCGCCCCCACTCGTACTTACAAGGACGATTTCGAAGGTATAAATGCCATCGTTGTCGCAAGTACTTTCAATAATATTTGCAGTTGCTGGTACATCGTTATTTATTACAAAAACACCTGGCTCACTTTCACAGCCAGCGGCATTTTCGATGGTTCCGTAAAAAGTTCCAGCTCCTGCCATAAACGGCAAACTCAAAACCTCGTCCGTCAAGGCTGCATTTAAATACCAATGAGAAATATCTGGATAATCTGCCGATAAATTATACATTGGAATATCAGGATCGATACAAATGGCAACATCATCTGGCTTATCAGGTGAAGGAACTACTTCAAATGGCGCGCAATCTGTTGGATCAATGCAAGCTCCTCCTGCAATGGATGTCCCGGCAAAATTCGTTAGTCCAGAAATCGTCATTGCTGAAATATCAATACCTTCCGAAATTTCATAATAAACACCCACTAAACAATAGGTTCCAGGATCGTATGGTGAGCCATCTGCCTGAATCAAATTAAATATTCCAAAAGGACTGTTACTCAAAATTTGATCACCACCCGGATCTGTAATAAAATAAATAAAGGTGTAATCATCTGGATTTCCTCCACCCGTACTAGAGCTCGAAATACTCCCCGTTAAGCCATCACCGAGACAAACCGTGTCCTGTGCAGGCATAACAATTCCAGCTTCAATAGGACACTCACAATCGGGTGTATTAATGGTGTATTCGATGGAATTACATCCATCAGGGTCTTGCGTTGTTACTGTGATGGTGTAGGAAGGCTCATCGGTGGGCAAAGTAAATACCAAGACATCGCCTACACTCATTGTATTCGCATTTCCC
>CALFBW010000373.1 GCA_937951415.1 uncultured Chitinophagales bacterium
GCAATAAATCCGATAATAAATGCACTAAAAATTGAAACGCCGTCGGCACTTGCGGTAATTCCTACAAGACCTCCGAGAATTCCGTTTAGGGCCATTCCCAAGTCAAATGATTTATAGACAGACTTGGAAATTATAACCGATCCCAAACAGCCGGCAGCAGCTGCAATGGTGGTAGTGACAAATACAAGAGAAATCGAGCCGGGGTCAGCCGATAAAACAGATCCTCCATTGAAACCGAACCAGCCAAACCACAATAAAAATACACCAATGGTAGCAAGGGGCATACTGTGGCCGGGGATGGGCTTTATTCCTTTTTTTGTATACTTTCCTATTCTTGGACCTAGTAAAATTGCTCCTGCAAGAGCTCCCCAACCGCCTACTGAATGCACCAATGTAGAGCCTGCGAAATCATAGAACCCGAGGGCATCTAGCCAACCCGTTCCCCATTTCCAATAGCCCGTAATGGGGTAAGAAATAGAAACAAACAAAAGACAAAAGAATAAAAAGGGTAGGAGTTTTATTCGCTCAGCCACTGCACCAGAAACAATCGTGCAACAAGTGGCGGCAAACATGCCCTGAAAAATAAAGTCGGTATAGTAAGTGTAATTTCCTGTTGCATAGGCAATCAAACCTGCATCACCGGATGGATTGTTCAAACCAAAGCCGGCAAAGCCGATAAATTTTCCTTCCACTCCTGGATACATTAATCCGAAGCCAACAAAATAATAGGTAATCAATCCAATAGAAACGATCATGATATTTTTAAAAAGAATATTGACTACATTCTTCTTTTGAACAAAACCTGACTCTAAACTGGCAAAGCCTAAATGCATAATGAAAACCAAAACAGTCGCCATCAACATCCAAATATTGCTAGCAATAAATTTTGCATTGTTTGCGGCTGCGAGTGCTTCTTCCGCTATTCTTAATGAATCATCCATTTTATTATCTCCTTTTCGACTTGATTAAGAATTGATTGCTGCACTATCAGTTTTACCTGTTCTGATGTTCAAGGTATTTTCCAGATTACTCACGTAAATGAGCCCATCGCCTTTTTCGCCTGTATGGGCAGCCTCTTTTATAGCGGAAGTGGCAGCTTCTACGAAATTCTCACTGACTAAGATTTCTATTTTGATTCTTGCGATGTAGCCCACGTCGTAGACAGCTCCTCGGTAGGATCTCTGTTCACCTTTTTGGTGACCGTAACCTTTGACTTCATAAAAAGTGAAAAAGTAGATTTCTTTTTCTGCGAGGGCCTCTACCACATCGTCAAATCGCGAGGCACGAACGATGGCTTCAATTTTCTTCATAAGACTTCCTTAATTCAAGTGCTGTCTTTGAAGTTAAAGGAAGCGGAAGGGATATGCGGAGAGGATTTTGCACGAAATGTGATGCGGTAGATGCGACCCAAATGAGTAAATGCTTGAATTCCAAAACATTAAATCAAAGCTTTTTGCTATTTTCAGGCAACATGTGCAGCAATAAAAAAAGTATAGACAGAACAGAAAGGAAAAGGTGTCCTGTGACTTGTAAAACTCTATTAAGAGGCTAGAAATTTTAAGCTACTCCTAGTTTGTGAAGTGAAGATGAGCGAAATAATCAAAAGTTTTGATCAAAGTCTAATCTCAAGGAAGTTCCAGTAGTAGGAAGCCATACTCTTAAGTAATAAAACGACAAAACCGAGTTTCTGAAATGGAAAAAGGGATTTTTTTTCATTTATGCGGACTTTCTATTGTGTTTTTTCGAATTAACGGGTGAAAACCGCTTTGCAGATCTGTCCGTTTATATTGTGTTGTATTGTTAGTGCTTCATCTCCTGTAGCGTCAAAAAAATCGTAGCTGCCAATCGTTGAACCTTCAATATCGAAGCCGTCAATACTTTGCGCTGGAAGTTCCCACGATGTAGAACTAATCATAGATGCAGTTATGTCTGCGGGGTCTTGTAGAAGTCCTGAGAAATTAGTGATTACGATAGAAGTCAACTCTGAGCCAGTAGTAATAACTACAGAACTTGCAAAAAAAACTTCCCCGCATTCATCTACTTGTGTCCATTCGCCCAACATTTTGTTCGTCCATAGTACTTCGCAGGTTTCGCCTTCGTAACCTGTTGTGCATTCACAGATACCATCTAAACACACCGCATTTCCTGTACATTCTACTTCTACGCAAAGATCTTGATTGTCGCAATTATCGCCGTACCATCCAGGCAAGCATATGCACTCTCCGCTATCCTTGTCGCATTCAGAATTGCCAACACAAGCTCCTAGGCAATCTTCTTCTGAGCAGGCGGTGATAAAGAGCATTAGCGTTGCTGATAGGACCATTGTCCAAATCAATAATTCTTTATTGACGGTGAGCATTTTTTGTAATTATTGGTCTTTTAGAGAGGTTGAAGTTATTGAGATTTGAAGACTTGTAGTAAAGGAATTGAGCAATTAATACTCGAAATCAAGTAGAATATTATAAAAAGTAAAAGGAAGAACTCTCATCGAATTCTTCCCCTTCACTTAAGATAATCACAATCTTGTTTAGCTTTGGGCTTTAGCAGCGATTAAATTTTCAACATCTCTTACCAATAAGCGTTTGCGATCAAAATAGATCAAGTTTTTACTTCGTAACTCATTTAATACTATTGTTACTGTTTGTCGACTGGACCCTGTCAAACTCGCAATTTCGTGATGAGCCAAAAAATTCATGATCAAACGCTCCATTCCAACCTGACGACCATTCTCCATCGCTTCTTCAACGATGAAATTAATGATACGAGTTCTAGCATAATCGTGAACTTGCGAATGCCATCTCTCTCTTGCTCTTCCTAACTTCTGAC
>CALFBW010000374.1 GCA_937951415.1 uncultured Chitinophagales bacterium
CGGGGCAGCCACTAGCGAACAGCATGGATTCCGATAGCCGATTAGCTATTTTGCCATTTGAAAACTCTACTGGAATAGATGAACTGAAATCGGTAGGTTCTATGATATCGCATTGGCTTACAGAAGGATTTATTGAGAATGGACAAGAAAAGGTAATTTCATCAAAATCGGTTCAAAGAGCATACGCAACAAAAATTGCAACAGCTGACATTTCCACGCTTAGCAAAATGGTTTATAGTGAATTGGGTGCGCAGTACGTAGTGGATGGGAGTTATTTTTTATTAGCAGATTCGCTATATATTAAATGTCAACTAATAGATGCCGAATCGCATGAAGTGGTTCATAGTTTCGGAACCATTGCTGGAGAAAAAGAAAAGCCCATTAAAGTAATTGAAACGCTTCGCGAAAAAGTTTTAGGGTACTGGCATACCAAAGACCTTTCTCAAAGATTTCCGGCTCCTCGATATGATGCCTATAAGAAGTACTTAGAAGCTCAAGAAATTTGGGGAGCTGATAATGCCCGTGTTAAAAAGCTTCTTGAAGAATCGATAGAATTAGATCCTAGTTTTTTCGAACCGCAATTCTTATTACTGGCAGAATACAGAAATGAGCGCAAATATGTGAAGTGCGATAGTCTTGTGAAATTTTTATATAAAAATAAAAGCAAATTGCGAAAGGCTCAGTTGGAAAAGGTGCACTTCTTTAAATACGAATTAGAAGGTCAGTATAGTAATGCATATCCTTATCTAGAAACAGAATACAACCGTGACGAACAGGATTTATTTATCAATACAAGTATTGCGCATTTTTCAGAATTTGCCTTAAATAATTCGAAGGAAACCTTGGAACTAGCTGAGCCTATTGTTTTGGATTCGATTGATTTTGAAAATTGTCACTATTGCCAGACTCGTTTGTTCGTTTTGGCCATTGCAAATTTTCGTCTAGGAAAATTTGAAGAGGCACTTTCCATTTGCCTACAAGATTCGGAGGCAGCGCCAGATTGGAGAGTGAAAGAAATTCGGGCACTTTGTTATTTTCACTTAAACAAAGAAGAAGAATTAAATCAATTGCTGAAAGAAACAAAAGAGAAGTCGGATTACTATTATTTGAGTTTTCTTAAGGCGATAGCTACAGAAAGTCTTAAGTTCAAGGGCAATAGTTCAAGCTTGCAATGGGTGAAGATGGCTTTACAAGATTTCAAAAGTAAGACTATAAAAGAAAGTTATACCTCTGAATTGGTGGCGCAATTATTTGAAATGCAAGGAGATGTTTCTTCAGCAAAACATATTTATCAGAACTTAGCTCGAGAAAACGCAGATGCCAGTTTTTATGCCTTTAGAATTGCGGCATGCGAAGCCCAAGAGGGAAATTTCATGAATGCTGTAGAAGTTGCTGATTCCCTTTCAGCTCTTGCACCTCCATTCGATTTCGCTTACCACAATTACGAATGTGCACGTATTTATTCTCTGGCTGGAAAAAGTACAAAGGCTCTAGAATTATTGGGAGATTCAATCGATAAGGGCCGTATGTTTTATTTTAAGTTTTATGATAGAGATTGGTATTTGAAATCACTCTGGAAAGAACGAGCTTTTCAAAAATTATTAGAGTCGAGACGAGGTAAAATAAAAAGCGCAACTCTTTAATTTTTAGCATTCTAATCCATTTCAAACGGAGCCAACGATTCAAAAATCAGTCGCTTTTCTGTATCTGGATGATTGAATTCTATTCTCTGAGCGTGCAAATGTAAACGCTCGCTCTTACTTCCATAAAGCTCATCCCCTTTTATTGCCGTATTTAGTCCTGAAGCATGAGAAGCATGAACCCGCAATTGATGTGTTCGGCCAGTAAGTGGATAAAAATAGACTAAGGTTTGTTTGTCATTAGATGCTATCTTCTCCCAATGTGTTTTGGCAGATTTGCCGTGCTCGTAACAGACCAATTGTCTCGGTCTGTCGTTTAAGTCTACTCTTATCGGTAAATCGATTTCTCCTCGGCTTGCCTCAATCTTTCCTTCTAGTACTGCCAAGTATCGTTTCTTTATGCTTCGATCAATAAATTGCGCTTGTAGCTTTTTATTTGCTTGATCTGATTTGGCAATCAACATTATTCCAGAAGTTGCCATATCTAGACGATGAACAATCACAGGTCCAGTGGCGTGAGGGTATTTTTTTTTCATGCGTGTAGCAACCGAATCTTTTACCGATTTTCCCGGAACAGATAATAGTCCCGCTGGCTTTTCGATTACCGCTATACTTTCATCTTCGTAGAGAATATTTATACTTGCATTCGTAGCTTTGTTTTCTTTTAAAGGATTAGGATCAACCTGTAAACCTTTGAGCATATGACCCAATATTGGTTCACATTTTCCTCGACAAGATGGATAAAAATGCTTGTGCTTCCGAATTTCTGAATTGGGAGATTTTCCCCACCAAAATTCGGCCATCGCTACAGGATGAAGATTATTTAAATAGGCGAATTGAAGTAATTTCGGAGCGGCACACTCACCAGCAGCCGATGGTGGAACGATGTTGGCATATTCTCTGAAAATCGTCTGTACATCCTTGTAATCCCCTTCTGCGTTTATGAAAGAATATTTCTCGAATAGCTGCTGTTGTAAATCGTTAGAATATGCTTTTCGATGGGCTTTTAGCTGATCGAGTTCAGCCTTCTGTTTCTCCCAATTCCGCTTCGCTGAGTTAACTCGAACCGTCCAAAGTTTTGTGAGATCTCTAAAATAGAAATGATCTTTTAGACTTTCATTTTTTAGTTCTTCAATAAGAATCTCAAAACCTCTACTAGTAAGTTCACTTTCTAAACCAATACGACACCTTTTTCTTATGGCTTTACTGCTGCGCATTTCGGCTTTAGCTTCAGCGAGTTTTTGTTTTTTATTTTCAATTTCCGTTTCCCATCTTAGTTTTGCTGCAGTGAAAACGGGTTCATTTTGAAAATCCCTGATCTCTTTTCCCAGTTCTCCCAGATGCTCCATACCTCGGTCGAAGAAATCACCCTTTTTCAACATATCGAAAATCGGAGGAACGAAAAAGGCATGATCGTTGGAACCACCTACTTTTCCAGAAAAGGCCGCTAGATAAGCCAATTCTCCCAGGGTGTTTTTTACAATTAAGACCCCAAACATTTTTCCATTACCCGTTTCTCCATTTTTAGGGTGAAGACCAAAATTGTGTTTGGCCGAGAGCTCTTCCTCAATTCGAATCTGTAGCGCTGCGGCTACGGCTTTACAAATAGGATGTGCCTCGTAATAAAAGGGGTAGGTAAATCTTTCAGGAAGGCTTGAAACGTCCACTCCCAAAGGTAAAGGCAGTAGATAATCCTGCAAAGGAGTATCGGCAGTATGATTTCTTTTGCTCAAACCCTGTTTCTCTTTATTTTCTTTGCTTAGCACGCCACAAAGGTAAGCGCCTTTACTGTTTTCTCTGCGCAGAATTGTTATCTGTATTGTTTGGTAATTTTATTTTCAGGCTTGCTACAACACAGATACAAAATTAACAGGAAGAACCATTCTAATGGCTTCATAAACAGATAGATAAGATTACTTCGGCGACTCGTTGTTATATGTCTGGAAAATCCGTAACCATATTTGTCATAAAAAGCCCGAATAACTTTATGCAACATTGGAGAAAAGTCAAGGATCAACTCTTCAAAAGCATTTGCAATTTGAAGCTGTCGATTGATTATGATTGCCTGCCCGTTTCTCTCTCCCAAGCCTACAGGCTTTACGAGCTTAGGGGAACCGCAAGCAGCGACCGTACATAAATAATGACCTTGATGATCGAGAAACGGTGGATGCGTTTTCTGCGAGAAATTCCATGTGGTAGTTTCAGTAAACAGCTTGACGGCACTATCAGGAGCTTGTCCAAATATCAATAACAAAAGTGTAACAACAATGAAAACGGGTAAAGAGAAGAGTAACAAGAGTACTGGCATCTTTACAATGAAAGCAGAATATTCATTTAACTTTCGTAAGAATTTATTCGTGTAATTATAATTTTTTGCTATAGCTGCCCGCTGCTTTAAGAGTTTAGTGAATAGTAAAATGGATATGGTTAATTGAAAAATCGGCATTAATGCGAATAAAAAGGAGTTGTCATTCACCGATATCACTTGCCCTAAAATGCCAATGGAAAAGCCCGGCCCGATTGTTAGAAAGGCGGAAGTTATTAATGCCACCAAAGGAGAAAGCTTGTCCATCTTAAGCCAAAGAGCCAGCGCAGAAACGATCCAAGCAAGGAGAAAAGTCAAATAGCTCAAAGCATGCTCCTGAGCTAGTGGGCTATAACCAGTATCTATCGGATCAATGGCATCTTGGTAATGTGCTCCGCTAAAAAGGAAAGCGAGTCCAAACAATAAAAGTGTATTTACAAAAAGGGTAAACAAACTAAACTGCAAGAAATAAGTCCATTTGCTAGCACTCAAGACTTGAGCTCTGAAAATGAAGTACATGGCAACATGAAGGAGCATGTATAAACCTACAATTATTAAAATCATTCCTTCCTAGCATTAAGTTAAAATCATTCAACACTTTTCGATCAGTGAAAGAACAAAAGCTCTGTTCATTTAATTGCCATATACTCCTTCGAAAAAACTGTTGAGATTATAACTATTTTTATGTCAATTCAGTATAGGCATCCCACGCTATTTTTTGATAATTAGCTGCACTTTCTTTAGGATTTTTCGATTGATAGATACCTCTTCCCACTATAAGCATATCTGTACCTTTTTCTGAAAACGCTTTTGCAGGTGGATCATACTGTTGGCCCATGCTATCAACTCCAGCTTGCAATTTTATTCCAGGGGTAAAGTGTAATTGTCCCCCTGATAAATACTGCTTACTTTGACTTACAATTCCAACAATCAAATTTGGATACTCCTTAGCAATTGCAACGGCTGATTTTTGATAATTCGCATCAGTCAGAGTTCCTTGTGTTGACATTTGGCTAATCAGAATCATCGCGGGAATATGCCCGTGATCGTTTTTAGCCAGAGCTTGCACACTGGAGGAACCTGCTATTACGTGTACCGTAATAGCATCAGCCCAACTCGCAATTTTGTGATGTCCTGAATAATATTGATTCCATGCAGTATTTCCTATGTCTGCAAATTTTCTATCTTCTAAAATTAGAAAGCCATGCTCTTCTGAGAGCCTTTTCAAGTCAGTAATAAATGCTGTGTCGAAGTCTACAATAATATCGGCGTGAATTTTCAGTAGTGCAATATGTGGTGCAACTTCTCTCGTAATTTTAAGTAGTTCTGTTTTGTCATTTAGATCTGCAGAGAAACAAAGATTGCTTTTTTTATTAATGACAATTTCTAGCAACCTTTTTGAAAAGTGATGCTGACTTTGTTCTAGGAGTTCTGTATAAGTCGGTCGTGTTGTTTCCTTATTTTCTGTAGGTAAAGCCACTTTTTGCCCTTGAACAAAGTTTAATACAGCTTGATGCTCAATTGCTGTTATTTTTTTATTGCTATACAAAATCTCTACGATCTCGGAAATCTTAAAAATCGAAATCGTCTTATAGCCGTGCTTCTTGAGATTTTCTTCACCACCTTGTTCTCGATCAATGATACAGAGCAGCAAGTGCGGAATAAGATTTTCCTTTTCTAGTTTTCTAGCGGCCTCCAAAAAAGAAACGCCGCTTGTAATCACATCATCGATCAAAACTACTTTGTCTTGCGCCTTAAAAACTCCCTCTAAGTTTTTCTTGGTCCCGTGCTTCTTTTGCTCTTTCCGCATTAATATCTGTGGGAGGTTCATTTCTTGAGAGACCAAGGTTCCCATTGCCAATGCTGCATAGGGGACGCCACAAATATGCTGAAAGTCTTCGTTTCTAATGCTCTCGCTAACTATAGTAGATAGGTCTCTCATGATACTGGGATAAGCACATAGGGTTCTCATGTCGATGTAAAATGGCGATTCGATACCACTCTTAAGGGTGAACTTTCCAAAGCGAATAATCCCTTTTTCGAATAACTGGAAAGCAAATGTTTCTAACTGCATTGTATGTTGGTAAGTGCTAGATGAGATTCGATGTAAAATTAATTGAATAATTTTGATAGCAAGATTAGAAAGCATGAACGATACAAATATTTCCTTAGCCACTGCATTTGCCGGACTAGAACTTCACAGTTGTCTTTACAACGCAAGTGGACCTTGGTGTACTACACGAGAGGATTTGGATAGTATTGGCAAAAGTAGTTCCGGGGCCATTTTAACGAAGAGTTGCACCCTTGAAGAGCGAGCTGGAAATCCTTCACCTCGTTATTATGAAAATCAATTAGGCAGCATCAATTCCATGGGTTTGCCCAATAAAGGCTATAAATTCTATGGGGAGATTGCTGCTGATATTCAGTCAGATTTTGACAAGCCTTACCTCATTTCTGTTAGTGGTTTGAGCTTAAAAAACAATTTGTATATGCTAGCAGAACTAAACGGAAATTCGAATGTTTCTGCAATTGAACTGAACCTTAGCTGTCCTAATGTTCCTGGTAAACCTCAAACCGCCTATGATTTTAAGCAAGTGGTGCATGTACTCACGGAGGTAACAAAAGTGAATGCTAAACCCTTGGGTATAAAGCTTCCTCCCTATTTTGATATTATTCACTTTGAAGAAATGGCGGCTATAATTAATGAATTTGAGGTCTCATTTGTAACCTGTGTGAATAGCATTGGTAATGGTCTAGTAATCGATGTTGAAAAGGAAGCCGTTGTTATTCGACCTAAAGGTGGTTTCGGTGGAATTGGTGGTGATTATATTAAGCCAACGGCCTTAGCGAATGTGCGAAAATTCCGCGAATTACTTCGAAAAGACATTGCAGTTATTGCTTGCGGGGGAGTAAAAAATGGGGTTGATGCCTTTGAACATATTTTATGTGGAGCTGATGCCGTTCAAATTGGAACCCAATATCATCGAGAAGGAACGAGCTGTTTTAGCAGGATAGCTGCTGAACTTCAAGATATTATGAAAAACAAAGGCTACGCCAAATTGTCTGATTTTAAAGGGAAACTCATTCAGTATTAGAGATTTATTTTTGATTTAAATAAATTAGTCTACTAATCTGTAGCATGTTCAAAATGTTGCGCTTATCTTTGTTTCTTTCTTGCCACTCTCCTTTACGAATTCTAAATTAAGTCTGTGTTAACATTGGGTTTATCTTTTGGTAAACCCTTAAGTGCACATATGTTTGCGGAAATTTTGTAGACAATTAATCTCATAATTAATCTTAGAGCATGACTACGCAAAGTACCGTTTTTGAAGGAGCATCAAAATCATCATTGTTTCCACTAATTGAACCTCATTTATTTTCGGCAGTAACGAAAAAGATGAGGCTTTTTTTTGAGCAAAAGGGCTTCTATGAAGTTCACACTCAAAATCGATTGAGCATTATGGCGGCCTGCGAGGACCCGCACACGATTGCTACATACGATTACGCAGGACAAGTGTGGCCATTGCCACAGACTGGACAAATGTGGTTAGAGTATGAATTGTTAAAGAACCCTACTGCCCCAGGATTTTTCTGTTTGAGTACTAGTTACCGAATGGAGCCAAATCCAACAGAAGGACGCCACAACTTGATCTTTCCAATGTTTGAGTTTGAGTTACCAGGAGGATACGAAGCACTAGAGCAATGTGTTGCTGAACTTTTGGAATTCCTAGGATTCGGAGATAAGGACTCATTCCCTGGTGATGACTACGTGAATGTTGCCAAGAAGTATGGTGTAAAAGAATTGGATCACTCGGAAGAAGAGCGTCTAGCAGAGGATCATGGACCAGTTTTCTTTTTAGGAAACTTCCCAGAATACACGAGCCCATTCTGGAACATGAAAAGAAACGAAAACGACAAGATGATGGCCAACAAGTTGGACGTGATCATGCACGGTGTTGAGACAGTGGGCTCAGCAGAAAGAAGCTGTAACCCAGATGAAATGCGTGAAGCATTCTTGACCATTGAAAATGGTGCTTACGCTGCTAAAATTTACAGCTTGTTCGGTAAAGATCGTGTAAACCAAGAGTTAGAAGAGTTCTTGTCGCATGATTTCTTCCCACGTTCGGGTGGTGGAATCGGAGTAACACGTATGATTCGTGCAATGCAAATGTCGAACTTAGTTTAAAAGTTTACACCTGATTCTTCGGAATCAGTTTGTCCTAAATAAATACGAACCCCCGAATTGC
>CALFBW010000375.1 GCA_937951415.1 uncultured Chitinophagales bacterium
GCGCATTCTAAAAAAGGCTCCAGGTTTAGATCTTCAATTGCATCGCGTAGAAAATTTCCGAGAAGTAGATGCTTCTTGTTATTTGAGATGGATTGGCGAATTTACCAAGACCTGAAGTTTAAGAATCATTGTATAGCTTTGTACTATAATAGAAGAAACAGGTAATTAAGCACATGAAAATAGTAAGTATCAAGATCGAAAACTTTAAAGTTTTTGCAGAAACCAAGATTGATGATCTTCCTGCAATGTGCGTATTTCTTGGTGCAAATGGTTCTGGAAAAACCACTTTTTTTGAAGTATTTGGTTTCCTCAGCGATTCACTCAAAAACAATGTGACTACTGCCATAAATAAAAGGGGAGGATTTGATGAAGTTGTTTCGCGAAACAAAGTTGGAAATATCACAATCGAAATCAAGTTTAGAAATACAGAAGACGACGGCTCACTATCTCCTCTAATTACCTATTTTATTGAAATCGGACGAAAAGGCAGATCCATTATTATAGTGAAAGAACTCTTAAAGTATCGACGGGGAAGAAGAGGACAGCCTTGGCATTTCTTAAGCTTTAGTGAAGGTACGGGAACAGCCATTAAAAACGAAGAAGACTATGGTAAAGAGGGGGCTCAACAAGAGAGAGAGGAACAGCAACTAGATTCTCCTGATATTCTAGCAATAAAAGGCCTTGGTCAATTTCAAAAATTTAAAGCAATAAGCTCATTTAGAAAACTTTTAGAAGGCTGGTATGTCTCGAACTTTCAAATTTCTTCTGCACAAGCCGTCATGGATACCGGTGTCAGTGAACATCTATCTAAGACTGGAAATAACCTTGCACAAGTAACGAAATATATTCATGACAACTATCCTCAAATTTTCGAGACGGTTTTATTGAAATTAAAGGATCGAATTCCAGGGATAAATAGTGTTGAAGCAGTTGAAACGGAAGATGGAAGGATAATTCTCAAATTCCAAGATGGAAGTTTCAAAGACCCTTTTATTGCACGCTATGTATCTGATGGCACAATAAAAATGTTTGCATACTTGATACTTTTACATGATCCAAATCCTCATCCGTTATTAGCGATTGAGGAACCTGAAAACTATTTACATCCAGAATTATTAGCAGATTTGGCTGAGGAACTAAGATCTTACTCTTTACGAGGTGGTCAAGTGTTTATTTCTACCCATTCACCTGATTTCGTGAACTCCCTAAAACTTAAAGAATTATTCTGGGTCAAGAAAAAAGACGGTTATTCTGAGATATTAAGAGCAAAGGACAATCCATTAATCTCCGAACTTTACAAAGAGGGCGATCTCCTAGGTCATCTTTGGAAACAAAACTATTTAAAAGGAAGTGGACCAAGAAACTAGTGCCAAATTGAATAATCACAAGGAAGTACATGTCGAATTTTTACTGGAAGAACCTTCAATGATGTATTTTCTTGAAGTTCTCCTTCCAATCATTCTACCTAAAGGATTCGAACTAGGAATCAATTGCCATCTAAGACCACACGAAGGTAAAAGCGATCTCAAGAAGTCAATACCAAAAAAGATTAGAACTTTTTCTAGATACTTTATGCCTGCCAAAATTATCATCGTTCACGATCAAGACAGTAATGACTGCAAGGCTTTAAAAAATGATATCCTTGAACTATGTAAAGCAAATGGCGAAATTGATGTCTTGATTAGAATCCCTTGCCGAGAACTTGAAAACTGGTACCTCGGTGATATGAATGCCCTAGAAAAAATATATCCAGATTTCAATGCTAAAAAATACAAAAACAGAGCAAAATTTAGAAACCCCGATAATTGCTTTGGGTCATTTGAAATCGAAAGAATAATTCCTGATTTCCAGAAAAAATATGCAGCAAAGAACATCCCGAAACACTTTGACATCATCAACAATTCTTCTGAGAGTTTTAATCAATTTATCTCTGGACTATCAAAATTCCTATCGTAAATATTCACCTTTTTCTATTTCTGCATTTATTAGCTGAATTAACAGGTAATAAATATGCGCATTCATTCCGAAGATCAACTACATTTTCTAAAGCCAAGCCTGCAATTAGGACTTCATCTTTTTACTGAAAAGCGCTACCAAGAAATCGTGCTGGATAGTTTGCGATTTTGCCAATTAAACAAAGGACTCCTCCTTTATGGATGGTTGATGATGAGCAATCATTTGTATTTGTTGGCGCAAGCAGACAAAGGAAGAAAATTGTCCTTTATTATTCGAGATTTCAAAAGACATACTGCTCGAAAACTTTCCAATGAAATCCACAAAAACGAACATAGTCGCGCAAAGTGGCTACCACAAATTCAAAGTAATACTGGACCTGTCTCATCCACTAGCAAAAGCATCACGAATAAATTTTGGATAGCAGAAAACCAAGCAATCCCAATGGAAACGAATGCTGCCATTGACAAAAAATTAAACTTGATGCATCATCTACCTATCTATCAAGGATGGGTCGATTATCCCGAAGACTATCGTTTGAGCAGTGCAAGAAACTATGCTGGAAAACCTGGTTTATTAAAAGTAGAGCTGGTATAAAACTACCTCTTCCGCCCAACAATGATATCTTGGTAATCATTCCCTTTCGGTTTTCCGCTCCACCAACCGGGCTGATAACCACTATCGAGTTCCATGCTATTTTGTTGGTACAAATCGAAAATGTAATCCGATTCATAGGCCACATTTGCGGTGTCGACTTTCTCGTGCATGAGTCTATACTTGCCTTTTTCGAACTTGAAGTCTTTGTGGCTTTTTCCGGCTTCGATGTTTGCCTTCGCAGTATCGTCTAGGAGAAAATAAGTAATAAATGACTGTCCGCCCGGCTTAAGGACTCGGGCAATTTCTTGGAGGTATTGTTCCACTTCTTCGGGCATCATGTGGGTAAAAACCGAAGTGAGGAAAATGAAATCGAAGCTGTTGTCTTCGAAGGGAAAAACGAATTCGTGGGCGAGAATTTTCCCCTTTGGATTGTAGAGTTTGTTTTCAATGTCTACATGCTGAAAATGAAAACGTGGGTCTTCTTTCGCAATTCGATTTTGACACCATTCTATCCCTTCATTTACCAAATCAAAACCTTCGTACGATCCTTTTTCTGAGAGAAAGTCAACAAAAGGCACCGCCATTCGACCAATGCCAGAACCCACGTCCAAAATTCGATGGTCGGGTTTCAAATCCGAAAATCGCAAGAAAAACTTGAGGAAGATTTCACCTTGTTTTTTAAAATCACCTCCACCTACAAATGTCTTTCCTTTGGGAGGCTCCATACGATCACGTCCAAATCGAATGTCCCGATAAAAATCGTAGGGCAGGTAGTAGACACGTCGGACGAGAGATCGCATCGAAAGGGGCAGCATGTAGTACAAATCTCTCAACATGAATCATACAATTTTAAAGCAAAATCCAAAGCTTGTCAGTGCATCAAAACGCCAAAGCTCTGGCTGTTTTCCTTGAAGTTCACCTTCAAAAAAACGCACAAAATGTACTAGCAGTATCTAGTGCATTTTGTGCGTTCAAAAGTACAGCCTAGTAGCGAGAACAAATGCTCGCCCAAGCATTTATTTATTATGCAAAAAGCTTCATGTCATCCAAAACAGACATAACGCCTCTTACGTGTCCAGCAGAAGTTTCCAACATGCCTTTTTCTTCTTCGTTCAAATCCACTTCGATGATTTTCTCGATTCCACCTTTACCCAAAATCACAGGCACTCCAAGGTAGATGTCTTTCATACCGTAGTCTCCGTCCAACCAAGCACAAACTGGGAATACGCGTTTCTCATCTTTGATGATTGCTTCCGCCATTTGAGCCGCAGCAGCTCCTGGTGCGTACCATGCTGATGTTCCCATCAATTTCACGATCTCACCACCACCCGTTTTGGTACGCTGAACGATTGCATCCAAACGTTCTTTCGATACCAACTCAGTGATTGGAATACCAGCAACATTCGTGTAACGCAACAAAGGAACCATGGTATCACCATGACCACCCATTAGCAAAGCATTGATATCTGTTGGAGAAATTCCCAACTCTAAAGCCAAGAAAGAACGGTAACGCGCTGTATCCAAAATACCAGCCATTCCAAATACGCGGTTAGAAGGCAAACCTGCTGTCAAGTACGCGCAGTATGTCATTACGTCTAGTGGATTTGCCACTACAATGATGATCGTATCAGGCGAATGCTTTACAACTTGCTCCGTAACAGATTTTACAATCTTTGCGTTGGTTCCGATCAAATCATCACGGCTCATTCCTGGTTTACGAGGAATTCCTGAAGTGATAATGGTTACTGCTGAACCTGCCGTTGCCGTGTAATCATTCGTAACACCTGTAATGCGCGTGCTGTACATTCCAATCGGAGAAGCTTCCCACATATCAAGGCTTTTTCCTTCCGATACACCTTCTTTGATATCGAGCAAAACCACCTCTTTACAAAAATTACGCTGCGCTACAACATTGGCTACCGTAGAACCCACGTTACCCGCACCTATTACTGATACTTTCATTAGTCTTAAAATTTGGCGCAAAGATAAGGGAAAAGGCTGTCAATCAACAGTTTTCAAAAAGAACAAAAGCGCCTTTTTACGATTCTGGTCGAGAAAGCAGCGTGTTTTTCTATTGAAGTAAATGTTGGGATTCCTTCCTAGCCATCTTCCCCTTCAAATATTCGCTATTTCCAAACCTTCGAGCGCAGAGATTTAAGGAGAAAAGCGGCCAATTCTCGAAGGTCTTTTTCCTTGTGATCAAGCTGCGCTTCAAAAAGAGGCTCAAAGTCTTTCCATGCTACGAAGGACATTCCCAAAAGCGCTTCGTAAGCCAAATCGGCATTAGCACTTTCCAAGACTGCTTTAAAGAAATCGAAATACCGCTGCTCTTTTTCGGGAGGAGCACTGATGGCTAGTTTCGGAACGAACAGAATGAGTTGCTGGCTATTGCTCACCAATCTTGCCTTTTGAAAGAGTAGCTCTGGGTCGAAGACCGGAATTTGCTCAGCGATCTTTTTCATATTCACTTCTTGCGCAGGGCCTTCCACCAAAAAGTAACACTCATTAATCACGGGATCTTCAATGTAGTGCACCAGATCTTGCTCGCTACCCATCGACCAAACCAACTCACTCGCCGCATTTTTCGCAACAGCTGGAACCATGTTTACCAAGGTCCACTTGAATTGATCTTCTCCAAGCTCTATCTGCTTTTGATCCAACTTTTCCTGTAAAGCTCTACGTATAAATTTGGCCATTCTGTGTTCTCCAATTTGCGGCGAAGATAAAAAGCATTTTGTACAAAGTAATAAATTCAACTAAAAGCCACGCCTATAGAATGCTTCAAATGAACTACAAATAATCCGGAGTAAATCAATAAAATATTACAATACAGTCAGTCAATATTGGGAATAAAATACCAATCGAATACTCTTGTAGATTCAAAATTTCTTGGAATTAACACACGCGATTAAGCGATTTCATCTTCAAAATCAACTGACTTAAAGAGCTCCACCTTACAAGCTTTCCCCCAATACTTCCACTGGTAAGTAGTCGATCCGTTGATTGCTCTTGCTTTGTAGTCGGTGTCTATTAATTTGATGTAGTAGTTCTTCGGGTTCTCGAAATCGCGTCGCGTGGGATCTATGCGAATCCAACCGTGTTCGTCGAACCAGACTTCCGTCCAAGCATGTGTAGCCACATTATCCTTCCCTTTGGTGGTGTGTCCAACAACCCACTTTGCTGGAATTTTATTGATTCGACACAAAGCAATAAATAAGGCGGAATATTCCGAACAATCGCCTGTGCCTTTACTCATCGCATAAAGCGCGCCTTGCGTTTTCGTTTGATCTGTAAAGGTCATGTGCTCGTTCACAAAATCATAAATATTTCGGAGCGTCTGGTATTTATTATCAGCCTTCAAAGTCGCAGCCTTTTTAACAATCGCTTGCTTAAAGGATTCGATATAGTTTTCGTGAACCAAGTAGCGATTCATTTCTTCTTGGGATTGTTCCAAGGAGATTCGCTGAATGAAATCCCTCTGACTTAAATCGTTCTTGTGAATAATCATGTCAATCGCAACATCCAAGGTCATTTTCGAAGGAATTTCCCGAATATCAAATTGTGCAAAACGATTTCCATTGTCCATGAAAATTATATCGAATCCTTTAAGCAAGCGATTGTTAAAAAGGCTGCGACTTTGAAGGCTGATAATAAATACCATACGCTCCGAAATATTTATGATTTTGTGAATGAACACATGACCTTTACAGATCAAACGAAAACGCAAGG
>CALFBW010000376.1 GCA_937951415.1 uncultured Chitinophagales bacterium
ATTTTGAGTCATTGATATATTGAAAAATAGATGACTCCAGAGTTGACTTCCTCTGGCTCAGGGGTTGATCGATAAATAATTGCAATGCTAGAGGTATTTATTAGTAATAAAAACCAGTTCTAATTTTCCGAACGAAACACACCATTCACTAAATGCATGATTCCATTTTTCGCTTGAATATTTCTTGGAAAAGCTTTCCACTCAAAACTTTGAAAGTCAGTAATGTTCATTTCATTACTCACTGTATCTAATGACAATACGAAAGTATTAGCCGTCAAGCCTGCAGCGGAACTCACAGAATAAAGGGAATCTGGAAGTACTTGCTCATCCACTAGATTCGTATCAGGCACAATGTGATATTGCAGGAGGTTTTGCAAACTATCCAAAGGGATCTCAGCAGCAGAAGAATAGTTACTTTCATTGTAAAAGGAATCAAAGGCATCATTTACAGGAGCGAAAATCGTATTCGGTCCAGCCTCCGCCAAATCATTGAAGACAGACACTTCTATGGCTGTGGCCAATTCACTTAAATCAGGATTCTGATTGACCATGTCAGCCAAACTCGGGGGAAGAAGCACCTTGTCAATAACGTGTAAGATGCCATTTTTACTCGCCAAATTTTCTTCGCTTACTTTAGCCACACTGTTTAAGCGAAAGTCGCCTGCTCTTTCAAAGAATAGGGACAAATTCGCTCCACCAGGACCATCATCGTTTCGGGTAGTCAAATAGCCATTGCTCAAACCATCATAGGTTTCGAACTCTTCTAATTCAAAGGCTCCATTGATAACATGGTACGCTAATATAGAGGCAAGTTCAGGACCAGTGATCCCTTCAATCCCGTTTTCAGGGAGAATTTCATTAAAGGCCGCATCGGTAGGAGCGAAGAAACTCAACGAATTATCGTCGTTCAAGAGCAAGTTGGCTAAGCCTGACTTTGTTAGTGCCTGCTGTAGAATACCGAAATCCTCACGTTCCTGTAAGCGCTCATAGAGATTAAGCTCGTCGATGACTACGGGGCCTGTGGGTCCATCGTCGCTACCGCAAGAGCTCCAAAGTAGCAATGCAGCGCCTCCAATAAATAAAAACGAGAAACCGCTTCTAAATACGGACATCAATGGCAGAATGTTGGATATAAATCGCATGAATGTATTGCTGTTCTGTTTATCAGTGAATTCAATAGTGAAAAAAAACGCAAATTGTCATTTATTACAAAAAAAATACGTATTTTAAGAGGCCTTTAATCAGATGGATTAAACGTCTTTCTAGCTCATTGATAACAGAATAGTCCCTTTTCTAGTACGTCAAGAGCTAGATTTGAAGGAAGATTTTTGTCTTCCTTTTTATAGGTCGAATCCTTTCCCCAGCTAAGGATTCGGCTTTTTTATTGCCTTTCTATTCGAAGCTCGATGCTAAGGCTTCTCACAATTTGCCTCTGCAAAGATTACGCTTCTCGCCGATTTTTTCTTAACTTCTCGTAGCTTTTCCATTTAGACCAAGGACAATAGTAATGCAGACCCCAGAAACATGAATTAACGGCATAAAGGGATACTGAGATGTGAAATTCTGAGTAGTTCCGAAAGAAACAGGCAAATGCTTTTTTTATCTTCCCCCAAACAAAAAGAGCATGTGATTATGCCTGGGACTTTTAGAAGACAGCCAGTAGCAAAGTCCTTCGACTGGAAGAGTGAGGAAATAAATTCCGACGATTATTCACTCTTAAAACAGCTCTATGTCTATTCAATCCAAAGACCTCCGCAACGTCGTTTTATTGGGCCACTCAGGAAGCGGTAAAACCACTTTTTCAGAATGCATGCTTTTTGAAGCAGGAAAGTTGAAACGTCCTGGAAAGGTAGACGAAGGCACCACAGTTTCAGATCACACGATGATCGAAAAAGAAAGGGGAAACAGCATTTTTAGTACGCTGATGAATGTTCCTTGGAAATCGAGCAAGATCAACATTATTGACACACCGGGCTTAGATGACTTTGTAGGCGAAGTTATAGCAGGATTAAAAGTGGCCGACACAGGTTTAATGATGATTAACGCGAAGTCAGGAGTAGAAGTCAGTACCGAATTGATTTGGGATTATGTTCAGCGCTTTCAAACACCCACTGTCTTCGTAGTCAATCACTGCGATCATGAACGTGCTGATTATGCGCAAAGCTTAGAGCAAATGCAGGAGCGATTCGGAAGCAAAGTTTTACCTGTACAATACCCCTTGAACGAAGAGGGCGATTTTCATAAAATTGTCGATGCTTTGCGAATGATCATGTATGTTTTCCCGAAAGAAGGAGGAAAACCTTCTAAGGAACAGATTCCCAGCAGTGAACTGCAACAAGCTCAAGCCATGCATTTGGCACTGGTAGAAGCTGCTGCAGAGAACGACGAGGAATTGATGGAGAAGTACTTTGATGCAGGTTCCTTGAATGAGGAAGAATTGGCAAAAGGATTGACGATTGCACTTGCGAAACAAGAAGTGTATCCCGTCTTTTGTTGTTCGGCCTTAATGAATATGGGCAGTGGAAGGGTGATGGGCTTTTTGCACGACATCGCTCCTTCTCCGGTAGATCGTCCTGCTGCCCCTTTGAAAATGGATAACCTTGAGGTAGAAGGAGAAGATAGTTTGGAATGTAAAAGTGATGGGGAACCTTCTGTGTTTATTTTCAAGACCTTATCAGAACCCAAAGTTGGTCGACTTTCTTATTTCAAAGTATACGCTGGAACAGTGAGTTCTGGAGTAGATTTACTCAACCGAGAAACTTCTAGCCAAGAAAGAATGAGCCAATTGTTTACGGCAAATGGTAAAGATCGAGAAGCAGCGGAAGAACTGGTTGCTGGTGATTTAGGCGTTACCGTGAAATTGAGAAATAGCCACACCAACAATACATTGGTACCCAAAGGAACAGAATGGAGTATCGCCCCTATCGAGTTTCCAGCTTCTCGTTTTCGAGTAGGAGTTTCTCCGCCAGAAAAAGGACAAATTGAAAAATTGGCAATGGCCCTTCACGCTATAGAAGAAGAAGATCCGACTTTCCGTTTCGAGCAATCCAAAGAGCTCAGTCAAATTTTGTTGCATGGACAGGGGGAATTGCATTTGGACCTTGTGAAATACCGAATTGAAAAGGTCAACAACATCGAAATGCAGTACGAGCGACCTAAGATTCCGTACCGCGAAACGATTCGACAAGAAGGGAATGCTGTTTACCGGCATAAAAAACAGAGTGGAGGATCTGGACAATTTGGAGAAGTACACATGAAAGTTTTGCCTTACAGCGAAGGAATGGCAGCTCCCAATAATATGAATGTTCGCCACAGCGAAGTAGTACAGCTAGAATGGGGCGGTAAGCTTCAGTTTAACAACTGTATTGTTGGTGGTGCAATTGATAATAAATACATGAACGCCATCAAGAAAGGAATTTTGCAACGCATGGAAGATGGACCCCTTACAGGAAGTTACTGTCGCGACATTGCCGTGTTTGTATACGATGGTAAAATGCATGCAGTAGATTCCAATGATATGGCATTTCAACTGGCAGGAGCGGCTGCATTCAAAGAGGCATTTCAACAAGCGAACCCTTTGCTCTTGGAACCTATTTACGATTTAGAGGTGCTTTGTTCTGGCAATGTCATGGGCGATGTGATGACAGACCTACAGTCTAGGAGAGCCATTATCATAGGAATGGATGCAGAAGGCCATTATCAGAAAATACAAGCCAAAGTCCCGCTGGCAGAACTGTATAAGTACAGTTCCAGCTTGCGCTCGATTTCGCAGGGTTTGGCGAAGTTTAAGAGGTCCTTTTCAGAATTCAGCCCTTGTCCTAAAGATGTACAACAGAAATTGCAGAATGCTTAAGCTTGCTTACGGTAAAAATTTTGTCATCTCATAGTACGCTAGGATTTGAAGAAAAGCTGGAGATGGGTTTTGTCTAGAGAAGTAAACTTTTCCTTGCTCTAATTGCGGACGAACGTCCCTTTGAAAGTACCTTTTTATTAAAATGGATAGAGAAATTTTTATTATTTATTTAGACAATTTTGAATGACAAATTGTTGATAAACAAGTCATAAGGGTAAATGAGAGCTGGAATGTAAAAGACAAAATCGTCTTTTTGTCTCCGTGGCTTGAAATTAGTACCAATAATTTAGCATCTGAATCGCGGTAGATACCGTATATATTTAGAAAAGAATAAAAAGTCCGCATGAAATACTTTGACTTAAGCAAGCGATGCCTCTTACTGGCTTGTCTCTGCCTTCTTGGTTGTTATCAACTCTCTGCACAAACGGTGGGGGTGAAAACCGCAGAAAAGGTGGCAGTAAACTTCTTTGCACAACAGGTGGGGAAAAGTCCAGCCTCTATTCAGGTAAAGGAAGTCCTTTCAGACGTGAACGAAGAAGCCACTTTTTATGCTTTCAATATGGAAGGTAATGGCTTCGTGATCGTTGCCGCAGAAGAAGCCCATGAGCCGATTCTGGGTTTTGGTAAAAAGCAGCACATCAGTTTTGATAACCTGAACTGGAATTATTATATGGATGGTTTTCGCCTAACCATTCGTGAAATGAGACGTAATGCTTGGACTACTTCAGAAGAAACAAGCAAGAAATGGACAGACCTTAAAGGAGATGGAAATTTGGATCCCATTTACAAGATGGATCCAGTGGTTGGGCCATTGGTTTCGGCAGTTTGGGGACAGGAAGATTACTTCAATAATGCTTGCCCTGCCGATGAAGATGGTCCTGATGGGAAAACCTACATCGGTTGTGTTGCCGTAGCACAAGCTACTACTATGTACTATTGGAATCATCCGCCGCAAGGAAATGGTTACCGAGAATATGAGCATGAATTGTATGGAACACAAGCTGCCAACTTTGGAGAAACAGACTACGATTGGGATGCCATGGCAGATAGTTTGTCGGATTACAATACAGCTGTTGAGCAATTGATGTATCATACGGGTGTGTCAGTAGAAGCGAATTGGAGTGATGACTATACAGGAGCCTACATGGTGAAATGTGTAAATGCTTTGGTCAATCATTTTCGCTATAAAAACATTTGCTCGTTTGTAAAACGAAATAGTAACAATACAGGCTTTGATTGGCTAGAAATTGCTGAAAATGATTTGGATCTTTTCCGTCCTACCATGATGTCTGGTTTCTACAGTCCCACCAGTTCGCACGTTTGGGTGGTTGACGGTTACGACGAAGATTACAATTTCCACATGACTTGGGGTTGGACTGGTGAATGCGATGGATGGTATGCCGATAACGGCGAATATTGGGCTGGAGACGATTGGGATATTGGCTATTATGATAACCAATATCAAATTTATCACATTGAACCTGCTGATGAATGTGAAGCAGTTTTAATCGAAGAGGCTTATGCTACCGACATTGATC
>CALFBW010000377.1 GCA_937951415.1 uncultured Chitinophagales bacterium
TCTGAAGTCTCTCCTGTATCCGCACCTTCGGTATCTTCCGTTTCACCCTCTGAAGTCTCTCCAGTATCCTCACCTTCGGTATCTTCCGTTTCACCCTCCGAAGTCTCTCCTGTATCCTCGCCTTCGGTATCTTCCGTTTCGCCCTCTGAAGTCTCTCCTGTATCCTCGCCTTCGGTATCTTCCGTTTCTCCCTCCGAAGTCTCTCCTGTCTCGTCGGTATTAGTATCTCCTGTTTCTCCCGTCTCACCTTCTTCTGGATCATCAATTCCAGTAAACTCACCTTCCTCGTCAAAGAAAACCGCCGTTCCATCGGCAAGAGTCACCGAAAAAGTTCCGTCTTGAAAGATCTCCACTACAACCACATCATCGGCATCGTAGTTTTCTTCAATGTAGTTATCAATACCTTCTGGATATTGATCGACCTCCTCTGCTTGAGAAGCATTCTGAGAACTCATGTCTGTCTTTTCACAGGACATGAAAACCAAACCAACAAGCGCGAATATTACAAATAGATTCTTCATCGTCTTTCTTTTCTTTTCTTTCTTTCCCTATAACAACTACAAAGGTGTTCATTTACCGGCAATGGTTGGAATCCCCTTGATCTTTTTTACAACTTAAAACTCAATCCTACTTTGAGACCCTTCAAACTTGGTGTAGTTACAAAAAATTGATCCGTATTCATGCTCGTTAAACCTCTCGACATAAAAGGGCTCAAATCAATGCTTAGTCGTCTATTTACTCGATACTTCATACTAAATCCTAGTTGATAAGATAGATATCCAGGCTTCAAATGATCACTTGTACTTGATACAATTTCCTCGATACCACTCTGCTCTTGCGCTATCAAATCATGCCCAATCAAATGATTCCATGCAAATCCACCATGCACATTGAATTCCCATTTCCCCTTAGCAAGTCCCGCTTCTAATTCTAGCGGAATTTGAAGATAATTTATCCTTTGCTGAACAGCCAGTTGAATATTTTTGAGCTCATCAACTTGAATCGTTTCGGCGAACGCATCTTCCAACTCGTAAGAAATAGTGCTCGAGTTATTCGAAGCATAATGGACACCCTTATAAAGATTATCGGCTCTTCCCCTGATCAAAACATCATAAGAAGAGTTCATTCGCCATTGATTCAAGAACAAACCTGTTCGAACACGGAACAAATCGGCCACATCATAACTAAAATACGCTCCTCCCATCCAATTGATCGGCATCGATTCTGCTTGATCATAAAAAGCCTCAGTGAACTCTGTCTGATTAACGCCTTCCACCTCTTGCAAAGAACGGCTCGCAAACTGTCCAGCCAACAATGGACTCACTGTCCATTTCGAATTGTTCTCCATTTGTGGTCGCTGGAAACTCAAATCGGCCCAAGTCCACCTATCTTCTTTCGCTGAAGTTTCCTGGGCTAACAATCTTCTCGCTTCAGATTTCTGTTTTGCTATTTCTTGCTGTTCATGCAGCACGAAATTTTCCCAATCCGCTTTGTTCATATTTTCATCAAAGCTGATAGCGCCTGTCTGAGCCAATTCCAATTTTGACAAACTTTCCTGCTGATCTTGGATTGGAATTATATTACCTGATGCACTAGCAGCTGTCTCAACTATTCCCCATTCCGTTGACCTATTAAAGACATCTGCATTATTTAGCGCGCCATTTGCATTTGCACTTTGAATCGCACTATAATTCGGACTTGCAGTTATGCTTGGGCTAGCAAGTTCATTAGAGACTTCACCCATTTCTTCATCAAAAATCGAAGAAGAAGACTGATCCAAATTCGAACTACTTGTTTGCGTATTGAAAGCAACAACAAATTCTTCCTCTTGTTCCCCGTAAGAAAGATCGTTCACTTCCTGTAGTTGATTTTCGTCAACCTCAGAGTTTGGAGCAGCCTTCAATTTTGATTCCTCGTTAATTTTATTTTGTAAATTCTCAATAAATAACTCTTCCGCTTCTTCTGAACTTTTAGAACTCATTAAATCTACATATTCAGCACTTTCTTGCACGTTAGCTTGGTAATAAATGTAGCTTCCCAAACCAATAGAACTGATCAATAAAAGTAACAACGCAAATGATGCGTAACGCATTCTACTTTGATAGGATTGCTTCGAACTCTCAGCATTTGCAGCTGCTTGCTCAATCAATCCTGCATTGATTCCCGACCAAACATGGCTTCCAACTTCTCCTTGGAAATCTTGAAATTGCGCGCTCAAAACTCCCGGAGATTCAGGTAATAAGCCATCTAGTTTAGCCGCTAAGTCTGTCCAAACTTCTGCCGATGCTTGACCTTCAAAATCACTGAAGGTCTCTTGCAAATTCCCAGGAGCATCAGACAAATCTCGCCCTTCACTTTCGGCTAATACCTCACCAGCAAGTGCGTCCAAGCGCTGATCCAAAGCAGACCAAACGGCATCAGAAGGCTCCTCCCCGAATCCCTCAAAGGAGGAACGGAAGAAATCTTCTACCATATCGTGCTTTTGATCGCTCAAATCTTTTTCATCCTTTTCTCGCCCAACAAACTTTCTGTCATCGATTGCAAAAGCGTCTTCGCTCTCGACAATTGAGACTTAGAAGTACCCACACTTATCTGTAGCTTTTCTGCAATTTCTTTATGTCCAAAAGCCTCAATAGCATACAAGTTGAATACCATTTGTGCTCCAGTTGGTAATTGTTGAATCAAACCGAGTAGTTCCTGTCTGCCCAACTTACTGTAAATGTCTTCATGGCCAGAAACAGGCTCTTCAATATTGTCTAGATTGACCAATGGGTACAAATTCTTCTTCTTTCGAATTTGCTGCAAACAGGTATTTACCATTACTCTTCGCATCCAACCACCCAAAGGTCCAGTTGCTTTAAATTTTGGCAAATCACGAAAAACTTGAAAGAAACCCTCTTGAAGCATGTCTTCCGCTTCTTCTCTCGATTTAGAATAACGCAAACATATACCCATCATCTGACCGCAGAAGGCCTTGTATAACCTATTCTGCGCCATTCGATTATGATTCAGGCAGTCCTGAATCAATTGCTTTTCTTCGTTTTTACTGAGCGGGTTTGCCATCGTATTCAATTAAAAGGTGCCCTTTTCTCCCTAAAGGTTGGAACGCACCTAAAAGAAGCACATAAAGTGCTTAAAACAAGATAAATGCCGAAAGCTGAGAAAATATTGTCGACTGTTGATATCTACTGATTCGCTTTCCATCCCAGCAACTTGTACAAGCTCACGAAGTGGCTAAAGTAAACGATGGGAACTACCACCGACGGAAGGTATAACATCGGCAATCGGTTGAGGGCAATATTGGGTTGATCTAAGGCAAATAAATGCGTTGGCCCTGGAAGACTTAAAATGGCATTTATTACTATAAAACTCAACAAGAAGATCCCTAAAATGTGCCAACCAATGAGAAGACCTCTTTTACTTACTACCGAGCCAACAAAACAAAAAATGGCCACTAAAGGGGCAGTCAAACCCATCACGATGTCGAAGTTCCTCCCTTCAAAAGTCATGAGTTCAGGTATCAGCTTTTCGTGCGCCAACCAATACAGGACGATCTCTACGGGTATTCTTACAATAGAAATCCACACCAAAGCCTTCAAGGGCAAAGTGGAAAGGAAAGGC
>CALFBW010000378.1 GCA_937951415.1 uncultured Chitinophagales bacterium
TGCTGAAAACCGCTGATTCTCCAAGCGAAAGAGTGGCGATTGGTTTGAGCAATGAGTTTCCTTCGGTTGCACATATTGCCCCTATGTTGTCTTTGGGTAATTCCTATAATGCTGAAGATTTGAAAAGCTTTGATGAAAAAATCAAAAAGCTCGTAGAGCGAGACAGTATTGAATATACAGTCGAACCCAAATTTGATGGTACTGGGATTTCTCTTGTTTATTTACAAAACCAATTGGATCGTGCTGTTACTCGAGGAGACGGAGCCGTGGGAGAGCAAATCACGAATAATGCTAAAACCTTAAAGTCGATTCCTCTTTCGGCAGACTTTTCTTCCAAGAACATTGATGCCATTGAAATAAGGGGCGAAGTTCTTATTCGCAAAAGCACTTTTGAGGCAATGAATAAACGAAGGGAAGCTGCAGGCGAAAAGACCTTTGCTAATGCTCGAAACACTGCAGCGGGTGCGATGCGCCAAAAAGACCCATCGGAAGTGGCGAAGAGAGGCTTGGAGGCTTTTGTGTACTATGTAGGTCATGCTGTTGATACAGCAGGTGATTCTCAGTTGATCGGTGAAATTCCAACCCACCATAAAAGCTTGGAATTACTTTATGAAATGGGCTTCAAAGCTCCAATGCAGGAAATCACGAAGTGCTCTGATATTGAAGCTGTCATAAAATGTGTAGAAGACTGGGAAAGCAAACGCGAGGATTACCCTTATGAAATTGATGGGATGGTGGTCAAGGTAAATGAGCTTGCTTTACAAGAACAACTGGGAGCAACTTCTCATCATCCACGATGGGCGATTGCTTTTAAGTTTAAGGCCAAAGAAACTACTACGCGCTTGCTAGACATTGAGTACCAAGTGGGAAGAACCGGCGCCATTACTCCCGTTGCGAAATTGGAACCTGCGGCTTTAGCGGGTGTAACTGTTTCCTCCATCTCTATTCACAATGAAGAGTACATTCAAGAGAAAGACATTCGCATTGGCGATACTGTGGTGATTGAACGCGCAGGCGATGTGATTCCGCAAATTGTTCGGGTGGTCGAAGCTGCGAGAACAGGAAAGGAGCAAGTTGTAGCGTTTCCGAAAAACTGTCCCGACTGCAGTACCGAACTTACGCGTCCGGAAGGAGAAGCTGCTTGGCGTTGTCCGAACCGAGCTTGCCCTTCGCAAATTGTGGAGTGCATGATTCACTTTGTTTCTCGAGATGCTTTAGACATTGAAGGGCTGGGAAAAAGTCAGGTGCAACGCTTTTATGAGCTGGGCCATTTGAAGGGCATTGCCGACATTTTCGCTTTGCCCTTTGAGGAATTGGAGCAATTAGAGGGCTTGGGAAAACGCTCAGTATCCAAACTCAAAAAGGCTATTGAGGCTTCAAAAACGAAAGGCTTAGAGAAACTCTTGTATGGTTTGGGCATCCGTCATGTGGGTAAAGGAACAGCGAAAATTTTCTCGAAGCAAGTGGATGATTTGCGTGACTTAGCGAGTTGGGACAAGGAGCAAATGGAGGCTTTAGAAGATGTAGGGCCAATTGTTGCGCAATCGATCTTGGACTGGTTCTCTGACCCATTGTCTCAGCAACTTTTGGCAGATCTCGCGGCAGCCGGTGTAAATCTAAAAGGAACCAAGAGTAGTTCAGGAGCTGAAGAAACGACTGGAATCTTCTCTGGGACGACTTGGCTTTTCACAGGAACTCTAGAAAACATGGGACGAAAAGAAGCGGGCGCTTTGGTAGAAACGCTCGGAGGTAAGCTCTTAAGTGGCGTGAGCAGCAAACTAAACTACTTAGTGGCGGGAGCGAAGGCTGGGTCTAAATTGACTAAAGCACAAAAGATAGACAGCGTTGAAATATTAACAGAGGAAGCCTTTCTTGCCATGTTGCCTAGCTAAGCCGTACTTTTGTCTTGATTTCGAACTTATTTATTACACAATTCTTCCCTTTATGAGTTTGCAAGTAAAAGTGAATGAAGAGCACGACTTTTTGCTGGATGGTAGCGCTCCAGATTGGGACATCCAAAAATTGTCTGATGGTCAATTTCATATTCTATATGAAGGGAAAAGTTTCGAGGCAGAAGTCTTGGAGTTTGATGCAATAGAAAAGTTGCTTCGTTTGAAAATAAATGGGAGAATTTACAGCGTAGCAGCGAAAGATGAAATGGATCTTTTGTTAGAGAAGCTGGGCATGGAGCGAAATGCTGGTTCTAAAGTAAATGAGATTAAAGCACCAATGCCCGGTTTGGTTTTAGAAATAAATGTTGAAGTTGGACAAGAGATCGAAAAAGGAGACGGCGTTTTGGTTTTGGAAGCCATGAAGATGGAAAACGTTCTAAAATCTCCTGGAGCAGGAACCGTGAAAGGTATTGAAATCAAGAAAGGAGAAGCCGTAGAAAAGGGCCAAGTTCTTATTCGCTTAGCTTAATGCTATTGTAAAATCGCTACTATTGATTACACTTCTTCGCTCTTTTAATTCAATCAGCTTAATTCTCTTACTCGTTTACACGCTTGGTTTACAAGCTAATCTACTCGTGTATCCTGTGGAATGGTTGCCTGAATCGGCTTCTAATATTTACAATCTTCTAGTGCCTGCTTTAGAGTTTTTGTCCTTTGGCAATTACTACATTCTACTTGGCATTTTTGTGTTTTTACTATTCACTCAAGCATTATTGGTCAATCTACTCGTGAATGCCAGTGACTTTACAGAAACCAAAACTTCTTTACCGGGATTAGCTTACGTGCTTTTGATCAGTCTATTTAATAAATTACTGTTCTTATCGCCTGCCTTTTTTGCTTTGTTCTTCGTTATTTTTGGTTTTGCGCGGCTCCTGCAATTACATCGAGATAAAAGCTACACACATGTCTTCGATACTGGTTTCTTTGTGGCAATGGCAGGGCTCTTTTATCAACCTGCCTTTCTATTGGTCTTTTTGGTGCCCTATGGATTGTTTCAGGCCTCCATTTTAGAATGGAAAGCTTGGGCAACAAGTTTCATCGGGTTCTTAACTCCTCTGTACTTAATGGGCATCTATTTCCTACTAGCAGGAGTGCTGGACATTAGCTATTTTAATTCAGCCCTAGGAGCTTGGTCATTTGTTGACCTTTCGATCTTGACCAACAACTTAATGCTCGTGAAAATGGGTCTAATGCTCTGCTTGTTCCTCGCTTCTTTATTTATTGTCAGCCGCCGCTTCTTAAAATCTACGATTCAAATTCGTCGTTATTTGAATCTCCTATTGGCAGCGGTCATCTTGTCTTTTGCGATCTCCCTCTTTGCTGGCGGGCATCTCGGACAAGCCCTCTCTTTGGTGATCGTTCCGCTTTCTATTTTGGCGGGTTATTTCTTCTACGAGCTGCGAAGAGGAATGGTGGTGGAGTTGATTCACCTAGCTTGTTTGACCGCAGTAATTGTTTTTCAGTTCACGGTAGATAACTAAAATGTATCATAGGCGATAGAAAGAAGTTATTTTCTAGTGAAAAAGCTTCCTATCTTCATGGTGCAAAGGCGTTAAAAGCTCCATAAAATCAGCGCTTTAAGCAACAAAGGTT
>CALFBW010000379.1 GCA_937951415.1 uncultured Chitinophagales bacterium
AGCTCAATGAGACGCAGAAGATGTATGAGGTGAATCAGTGGATAATAAAGGAGCATCCCACTTATTTATTTGGTAAGTTGAATTTGGCGAATGAGTATTACATGAAGGAGGAATACGAAAAGATGCCAGAGATCTTAGGGCAAGAAATGGAACTCCAAAGTCTGTATCCAGAACGTAAAGTGTTTCACTTAAACGAGCTTGTTGCATTTCTAAAGAGTGCCATTCTTTATGACACAGCAATCGGTAATATTGAGCAGGCAGAGATTCGGTATGAGCTAATGGAAGAATTGGCACCTGATTCACCCGATACAGAGCTGGCAACTAAGCAGATACTTGCTGCAAGATTGAAAGCAGGGCATGCTCGTTTTTTAGAGCAGCAAAAAAATAAGATAAGTGTCATCACAAAGGAGCAAGTAATTACTACTGTCACTGAAGAACCCAGTTTTCACCACAAAGAAATTAATGCATTATATACCAATGGACTTTATATCGACAGGGAAGTACTAGAAAATATTCTGGTGCTTCCTAGAGAGACCTTGATTCAAGATTTGGAGCGTGTCATTGAAGATAGTATCAATCGATATTCTTATTTCGAAAAGAAAGTCGAGGAGGGCGAATGGGATGAAGAAACGATGAATTTTTTAGTGCATGCCATCTTTCTTCTCGGGGAGTTGAAAGCTTCAGAAAGTATAGAAGCTTTCTTTTCTATACTACGACAATCGGAAGAGTATTCACAGCTTTATTTGGGAGATTTTGCGCCGCAATTGTTCTGGGAACCCTTGTTGAAAATAGCAGGCAACAACTTGCAAGCATGTAAGGAGTTTTTGATAAAGCCAGGCATGACGGCTTATGCTCGATCCAATATCTCCGATATGGTAGAGCAACTTGCTTTGCATTATCCAGAAAGAAGGCAGGAAGTCTTAGACTGGTTTAACGAACTGCTACAATTTTTTCTTGAAAGTAAAATTGAAGATAATGTTATTGATAGTGAGCTGATTGCCTTGATGATTTGTAATTTGATTGATATCAAGGGGGAGAGCCTCTTGCCCCAAATAGAAAAATTATTTGAAAAAGGTCTAGTGTCAGTTGAAATCTGCGGTCCTTGGAGTGAAGTACAGGAAACGTTTAAGCGCCCTAGTAGTTACAGCAGCAAAAGGGAGATGCTTTCGATCTTTGATCGATATACCAATGTCACTTCAACATGGGGTGGTTATACGGAAGAAGAAAGTTTTGAGAGCAATGATTTTAATGAACCGTTTTTATTTCCTTTTGAACCACGAAAAGGCAAAATTAAAATAGGAAGAAATGCTCCATGCCCTTGCGGTAGTGGAAAGAAGTATAAGAAATGTTGTCTGGATTAACGAGAGTGAATTATGGAATTTTTTTAGGCTAAATGGGTAATTTGCTTTTTTTGATTGCTCCTTGCTAGTGTAGCAGATACCCCCATAATTCGCCAAGTAATATTTTATTTAGTATTGCTAAACTTGAGTCAGTTGTTTAAGCGGCATATGGACGGAATGTAAAGCCCTAGACTTTTCACCAGACAGGCGAGCATGAAAAATTTAGGAGTAGTAAAACTGTAACTACAGCCCCTTTATTAATTGCTTGCATTTAGTAATAAATAATGAAGCTGTTATTTGAAAGGCTCCTGACCAAGAGACAAATGAAAAGGCCTTAACTTGCCAACGAAAGTGAAAAAATCAAGAACCCAATGCTATCAATGTAGGCGACCCTCCATCTCCTGCATTTGTGAATATTTATTTACGCTCCAAACGAAGACGCGCTTTGTCATTCTCATGCATCCTAAGGAATACAAAAGAGAAAAGAACGGCACAGGACGGATGACGAAGCTTCAATTGGAAAATTCCGAAATCATTGTGGGTGTCGATTTTACCGATAACAAGCGGGTAAATGAGATATTAAGTCAGTCAGCAAATTCTTCTTTCTTGCTTTATCCCGGGAAGGCAGCCTTCAATTTGTCCATCAGTAAAAGTTCGGAAACGAATTCTTTTATGGGGGAAGATCCCTGCATTTTCCTACTCGATGGAACCTGGCCCTGTGCACGAAAGATGTTGCAATTAAGTACGAACTTGCAGAAATTAAGGCGAGTGACTTTCGATAATAGTATAAAATCAAAATTCCTTTTTAAGCAACAACCGAATGCAGCTTGTTTGAGTACGATTGAATCTGTCCATACGGTTTTGAATTTATTAAAGAAAGCTGGTTTCGAGCATTGTGATACCGAGATTTTTTTGAGGCCTTTTGAAAAAATGATCGAGTATCAATTGGAATACATTGTGCATCCCGAGAATGTAAAATGTAGTAGTAGCGCGAATGGAAAGATTCCCATAAAAGACAAGTACAGGAAAAATCCGCAGCGTAGTGTTTTTTATGATGTTCAGGGAGTTTAAGGAGTTTGATTAATAAAAGAGAGCGCATATAGAGCTTTTATTTCGGCAAGAATTCTACCTAATTTGTGAGAGTTTTTTTAAGGTGCCTCTATTGATGCGGCTGCAGTCCAAGCAAAAGTGATTACACCATTGAACTGCTTTCTAGGCTCTTAGCTTTGATCCTTGGAATATTTTGACACTTCTTTTATTTATTTAAAAGGGCAAAAAAATGAAGAAAAAATGAATCTAAATCAAATAACTGTTCCCTCATTGGACTTAGCAAAATCGATTCCCTTTTATGAAAAGCTAGGACTTAAATTGATTGTAAAATCTCTACCTCATTATGCCCGATTCGAATGCCCAAATGGAAGCGCTACGTTTTCGATTCATGAAACAAAGGAACTCCCCAAAGGTGAAGGTATTTATGTCTACTTTGAGTGTGAAGACCTAGACGAGCAAGTGGAACGCATAAAGAAGGCAGGAATAGAGATAGAGCAAGAGCCAAGGGATCAGGCTTGGCTTTGGAGAGAAGCTCGACTGAAAGACCTTGATGGAAATCAACTGATATTATTTTATGGAGGCGAAAATCGATTGAACCCACCGTGGAGACTCAAGCACTAGGATCTAAAAAGGGCGAGGAAAATTCCGCCAGTTTGGGTGACTAGGAAATAGTCGAAGCAGTAACGGCTCTTAGAAATCGATGGGAAACATTAGGAGAGTTTTAGAAGTTAATAAGGCCAAAGAAGATCAGAGAATATGACCAAATTCGTGTTGATACTAGATTTGGATGGAGTTTTAATTACCACTCCTCTTTGGAAAGCTGGTGAAATTGATTCGGATGGCTATTCAAAATTCAATGAGGATTGTATTGCTAATTTCAACAAACTCTTAGCTCATGGTGATTTTGAAATTTGCTTAAGTTCGAGCAGGAGAACAAAAAAGACCAGATCGGAATTTGATCAAATTTTCAAAAACAGGAACATTAATTGCTCAATCAGTGGTTTTATGCCTGAATACGAGGATTGCAGGACTAGGAAAGACGAACTAATGCGATTGATTACTGATCGCCGGATTGCTGATTTTCTCATCCTTGACGATGACAAATCTTTAAACGGACTGGAAGAAAAGTATAAGGAGAAATTGGTCTTAACGGAATTGCACAAAGGCTTTGATCATGAAAGTCTAGAAATAGCATTGCAGAAAATAGCCAGTATCTAAAAATTTGCCCTAGACTTGATGTGCTGTTCATAAAGGAGCGCAGTACCGAGGATCCGTTCCTTACCTGTCGTATAGTTCAGGCAGAACAAATCAAGCTCACTTATTCGAAAGTTCATGCTGAAGAGGACACTAGCGCCAAAAAAAAGCAGTTGCACCGCTGGTTTCTAAAAATTGGTAAAGTCAATAACCATTTAGTGCAG
>CALFBW010000380.1 GCA_937951415.1 uncultured Chitinophagales bacterium
AATATGTTAGCGATGGGTTTCAAGCCATCGTGCCGTGAGGGAATGTGGTTAATGATGGTATCTGAGATATAAATGATGCAAGAATTTGTGTTTATTTACTTACTAAACATTTTTAGGATGCTACATTGATAAAAGTAAGATTGTCCAATAAATCAAGTAAAATCATTTTTATTACTTTGTTATTCTTTTATTCTGCATTCATTCAAGATGATTCGCATTTATCATTTCCATATTTGGGATTATACATAATTGACTACGCTCCAACATTTATTACAAATAAAAAAGGGTAATAAACATGGACTAATTGCCCTTGTTTATCACCCTCTTATTCTTAGGTATTTATTCTAAAAAGTGCTTAGGCTTTCGCGTCGTCGCCGTCTACTTCTTCGAATTCTACATCTTGTACTTCTGGCTCTTCTTCAGCTGATCCAGGGTCTCCTTCTGGTCCTGCTCCTGCATTTCCTTCTGCGCCTCCTTCAGCTCCAGGCTGAGCTCCTTGTGCATACATTTCTTGAGAAGCAGCACTCCACTTTTCTGTCAGTGACTCTAGGGCAGCATCAATTGCTGTTACGTCTTTGGCAGCGTGTGCAGCTTTCAATTCTGTTAATGAAGTCTCGATCCCCGTCTTGTGCTCGTCCGACAATTTATCACCAAATTCTTTCAATTGCTTTTCCGTTTGGAAAATCATTGTATCGGCCTTGTTGATCTTTTCCACATTGTCTTTGGCAGCTTGATCAGTCGCAGCATTTGCTTCTGCTTCTTCCTTCATTTTCTGAATCTCTGCATCGCTCAATCCACTAGAAGCTGTGATTCGAATGTTCTGCTCTTTACCGGTTCCCAAGTCTTTTGCACTTACGCTCAAGATACCGTTGGCATCAATGTCGAAAGTTACTTCTACTTGAGGAACTCCGCGTGGAGCTGGTGGAATTCCATCCAAGTGGAATCGTCCGATCGTGTTGTTATCTTTCGCCATCGAACGCTCTCCTTGCACAATGTGAATTTCTACAGAAGGCTGGTTGTCAGCGGCCGTTGAGAATACTTGTGATTTCTTGGTAGGAATAGTTGTGTTGGCATCGATCAATTTTGTCGAAACACCTCCTAAGGTTTCAATTCCTAAAGAAAGCGGTGTTACGTCCAACAAAACCATGTCTGTCTGAACTTCTCCACTTAAGATTCCTCCTTGAACTGCAGCACCTACTGAAACTACCTCATCAGGGTTCACCGATTGATTTGGCTTCTTTCCGAAGAAAGACTCCACGATTTCGCGCACCTTAGGAATACGGGTAGAACCCCCAACCAAGATTACTTCGTCGATATCGCTTTTGTCTAAACCTGCATCTTTCAAAGCAGCTTTACAAGGCGCCAAAGTGCGCTCGAACAATTCGTCCGCTAGTTGCTCAAATTTTGCTCGCGTAATTTTTACCACCAAGTGTCTTGGCTGTCCATCTACAGCGGTGATGTATGGCAAGTTGATGTCCGTCTCTTGCGAGCTAGACAATTCAATCTTCGCTTTCTCTGCTGCTTCTTTCAATCGCTGGTGCGCCATTGGATCTTTCAATAAATCCACTCCTGCATTGGCTGACTTGAATTCATTTGCCAACCAATCCATCAAGATTTGATCAAAATCATCACCCCCTAAGTGCGTATCTCCATTGGTAGACAATACTTCGAAAACACCTCCACCTAGTTCAAGGACAGAGATATCGAAGGTACCACCACCTAAATCGAATACAGCAATGGTCATGTCTTTATCCTTCTTGTCAAGACCGTAAGCCAAAGCTGCTGCTGTCGGCTCATTCACGATACGAGCAACTTCTAGACCTGCAATTTCTCCGGCCTCTTTTGTTGCTTGACGTTGTGAATCGTTAAAGTAAGCAGGTACTGTAATTACCGCCTTCTTTACTTCACCTCCTAAGTAGCTCTCCGCAGTTTGCTTCATCTTTTGAAGCACCATTGCCGAAATTTCTTGTGGTGTATACTTACGTCCGTCGATGTCAACACGTACTGTGTCGTTGTCTCCTTTTACTACTTTAAAAGGAACCATATCAATTTCACCTGCTGCATCTGAGTAACGCAGACCCATGAAACGTTTGATGGAACGAATTGTGTTAACAGGGTTTGTAATGGATTGACGCTTCGCAGAATCACCTACTTTACGTTCTCCATTTTCCAAAAATCCAACGATGGAAGGAGTTGTTCTTCTTCCTTCGTCGTTCGGGATGACAACAGGCTCGTTACCCTCCATCACCGAAACCACGGAGTTGGTAGTCCCGAGGTCAATTCCAATGATTTTTTCGCTCATGTTTATTTTAGATTGAGTTATTTATTGTTCTTAGTTGTTCTCTAAATCCAATAGTTCAATCCATGTGCCAATGCATTTTCAGTGGCAATTTTGACGGATTCCCAGTCATTTATGGACAAAAAGCCTTTGGAAGGCTGCCAAAATGACAAGAATTTTCCTTGCAATGCCGCTGCAATTGTCAGTCTTTTTCAAGTTCGCACTTCTTTATTTGCATGAGAAAGCGCTAGAGCTTCTAGCAAGTCTATAGTCTTTGCTTTCGAGGCATTTCCAGTAAGAAAACGTTTTGGAGAAAGAAATAAAAAAGGGCGCCCCGGTTAAGAGCGCCCCCCGTCTTCAGGTATTGAATACCTTATTGGTAACTAACATCTGTGAACTGACCGGCGGTTATATCGGTCTCTTCTCCGCCCTCTTCGTAAGCGCAAGAGAAGCCAAATGTTCCTGATACCACTTTGTTTGTTGTATCAAAAGTTGTGAATGTAATACTTCCGGCAGATCCATTTACCGATGAACAGAAATCTTCAGAATTCGTAGTATACGAGCTAGAAATGATCAAATCCAAGTCATAAGTTCCCGCTTCAAAAGCACCATTATGCCCAAGTGTCACCACTGAACCGTCAGCTGCTACACCATTAATAATCAATTCCCCATCAAATCCTTCTGTTCCTAAGATGGTTGCTGCCGTCCATGCAGTTCCAGCAACGGTAGCCGACATGGCCGCTGTTTCTGTCTCTTCCTCACAAGCAGGACAAGGGCCTCCACAGTCGACCTCTTCTTCGTTTTGGTTCAAGATTCCATCCACACAAGAGGGTGGTGCCTCATCACATGCTGTACAAGGCCCTCCGCAATCGATGCCGGTTTCAAATTGATTCTGTTCTCCATCTGTACAGCTCGGCTCGTCCGAACATGAAGTAAAGCCAATTAAAGTACAAACGATTAACCAGCTGCTTACTTTAAAGATTAGTTCTTTCATTTCAGTATAAATTTCTCTAATGCGTTAAATCCCAAATAGCTTCCAAAAATACAAAAAGGATTGCAATCGGACTGAAGTGTCTTGAAAATCGTCCTAACTGCGTTTTGGAGATGAATAAAAACTCTTTAGTACTGTTCCTTTTCATTGGGAAAATCAGTCGATTTCACATCCGCGATGTAGGATTCTACCGCGCCTTTTATCTCTGCGTATAAATCGAGGTATCTGCGCAAAAAGCGCGGATGAAAATCTTTGCTGATGCCAATGAGGTCGTGAATAACTAAGACTTGTCCGTCTACTTCGTTTCCAGCCCCAATGCCAATAGTTGGGCATTTTACTAATTCAGTCACTTGCTTACCGAGCACTGCGGGAATCTTTTCAAGGACAATTCCGAAGCAACCTATTTTCGAAAGCATTTTGGCATCCTTCAAGAGTTGCTTTGCTTCTTCTTCTTCTTTTGCTCTTACAGTGTAGGTTCCGAACTTGTAAATCGACTGGGGCGTGAGCCCCAAATGCCCCATTACAGGTATACCAGCCGAAAGAATGCGTTCGATTGAATCTCTCACTTCCTCTCCCCCTTCCAACTTAACGCCATGAGCACCCGATTCTTTCATGATTCGGATGGCGGCTCTTAGTGCAGCTTTCGAATCACCTTGATAGGAACCAAAAGGCAAATCAACCACAACAAAAGCCCGTTTGATTCCACGCACTACAGAAGAGGCGTGGTAAATCATTTGATCAAGGGTAATGGGCAAGGTGGTTTCATGTCCTGCCATTACATTTGAAGCACTGTCTCCTACTAAAATGATATCAATACCAGCATCATCCACAATCCGAGCCATGGAAAAATCGTAGGCAGTTAGCATACCGATTTTTTCGCCAGCATCTTTCATGGCTTTCATGGTATGCGTAGTAACGCGCTTTACTTCTTTGAACTTTGACATAAGTGTTTATTTATGGTACGGCTTTGCCTCCGCAGCGACCTTCTTAACGATTAAGCACCTGCTAGTGTTAATTTGATGTCAAAATAAAGGCCATTTCTATATTCGCGTCAAAAATAGTCATTTGAGCGGGTGTTTTTCTTTTATCTTTGGCAGCCTATGAAAGGTCTCAAAATTCTTTGCCTAGTTCTTGTACTTGCCTTTGTGGCAGCTTGTTCAACTGACTTTGATTTGAACAGCGATTACAGAGAGATTGCTGTGGTTTACGGTTTACTAGACAGTACGGAACCCGATCAATATTTGCGTGTTACACGGGCTTTTATTGATGGAGAAATTGGAGCCACCACGCTTGCACAGGATCCTGCACAACTGTACTTTCAAAATGCTGAAGTTAAAATAAATGAGTATTCAAGCTCTAGCAAGGCAAATCTCTTGAATAGCTTTTCGCTTGAAAGAATAAATGCGGCTGATCCAGCAAACAATGTTCCTGGAAAAGACGAGGGCTTATTCGTGAATGATCCGCATTATGTGTACAAAATGTCACAAAAGGCTTACAGCGATCGCTATTACGAAATGGAATTGACGACCGATGATGGAAACATCGTGACTGCGGAAACTGCTATGGTAGATACTTTCGTGGTTACGCGACCAAAAGACAACCAGACTTTTAATTTATTAGCAGACATCTCTACGATTAAATGGCAACCGGCTCCAAATGGAGTGATTTATGATTTGGTTCTAAATTTCACTTACCGTGAAGAAGCCAACAATGATCCGAGTGACTTTGAGATTAAGACTTTAAAGATTCCGGTCTTTAGAAACTTGGATGGCGATGATCCTCAGTATTTGAACGGTAGTGTGATTGAGTTTCGTTACCAAACGGATAATTTCTACAATTACTTGGTAAACAATATTGATGCTAGTAATTCGGCAGATGTAAAGAGAATTTTCCAAAATGTAAGTTTGACGTTTTTCGCTGGTGGCAAGGAGCTTCAAAACTTGTACGAAGTAAACTTGGGACAGCAATCTGGTTTGACGGGCGGAGCTATTTCGCCAGGATATACCAACATCAATTCGGGTCTGGGTATTTTGTCTAGTCGATATTCTCAGACTATCAATCCTAATGTTGCTCCGGCTTTTATTGCGGAGTTGGTTTGTGGAGAGCGCACCAAAGATTTGGGCTTTGATTCTGGGGATGTTACGCTTAGTTGCGACTAAGGGGATGCTAAAGACGGGCGAATGTTCGGGCGAATGCGATGCGCCCTTGCATAGTTTCGGGCGAATGCGATGCGCCCTTGTATAGTTTCGGGAGAATGCGATTCGCCCTTGCATAGTTTCGAGCGAATGCGATTCGCCCTTGCATATTTTCGGGCGAATGCGATTCGCCCTTACGGCTATATGTCGTTATTGTTTTTTGACGAATTTTGTGAGGATGACGATGTGTTGTCCGTTTACTTTTCCTTCAATTTGTTCTGCGTTGTCATCTACTAAGGATATTCTTCGAACTGCCGTTCCTCTTTTTGCGATAAGGTTCGCTCCTTTTACATTTAGGGTTTGAGTAAGCACTACAGTGTCGCCGGCTTGTAACACATTTCCATTACAGTCGAGATGGACGATAGCATCTGGATCATCTCCTGTTGCTTCCTTTTCGGCTTTTGCCCAAGCTGCAGTAGCTTCATCCATATACATCATGTCTAATAAATCGAGGGGCCAAGCTTCGGCTCGCAGGCGATCTAGCATTCTCCAAGACAAAACTTGAACGGCAGGAACTGCACTCCACATACTGTCATTTAACGCTCGCCAGTGATTGGCATCGATGGTTTCCGGATTTTCTACCTGAGTATGACAGGTTGCGCACAGCAATGCTGATTTTTCGAGAGAGCCATCAGAAGGCTGAATGGGCATAGCCTTTAAGTCGGCATTACTGCTACAGATTTCACACTTATGATCGGCGCGCTGCAATAGTTGATCTAAAAGACTTGCCATTTCGGTACTTTTTATTTCTTGTAATTCGCCGCAAACATAAGCTGTTTGTCATTAGCTTAAGGTCCAAATTTCCCTTGCATCAACACAAAAAGAAATTTGCGATGCATTGACCTATTTATTGCTGAAACCTTTCATCAAATAAAAAAGGAGCAGTCGAAATCACTTGGATTTTGTGGGCTTTAGGATGGAAGGGATTTATCAGGTAGTTGAACTCCTGCGGAATGATGACGCTGGGCACTTTTAAAATGGGTGCTTTCATTTCTCGCACAAATTGATCACCGATAATTTGAGTGCTTTTACTAACAGGTTTCTTATTCCAGTCTTCAGGCAGCTCCTCTAATTTCATCTCCAAAATCTTGAAGTTGTTTGGAATGTCGATTTCCACATAAAGTCGATCGTTGGGTATATTTTCTTGGAGCTTCAAATGAACCAAAATCTCTAGCATTCCAAGAGCTCTAGTAGCTGTTGCGTACACCAAGTGAACACCATGGCTGTTCCAACGATTGCCATATGCTCGGGATGCTCCAATACCTTTCAGCGTATCGTTGAGATAGCGTTTTCGCTCAATTCGGAATACTCTCAATTAGGCAAAATTTCCGTATTCAATTCTATCAAGTGCATTTTTCACTTCTAAGATGCCTGTAATAGAATCAAAAAAAGAATGTGGTGATGCGCCACCCAATGACAAGTTTGTACCTTTCAACCAACGCTGAAATTTCTCTTTTTCATCGTTAAACACATAAATACCATAGTTCAACACCTCAGTTAGCAATAACAATAGTTCTGTATCGCTTTTATCGAGATTGATCTCTCCTCC
>CALFBW010000381.1 GCA_937951415.1 uncultured Chitinophagales bacterium
GTTAGGTTTCCCCAACCCATGCCTGCTTCGGAACTAGATGATCGATTAGCAGATTTATCTGAAAAATTGAATCGATCATCGCCTGTATAAAAACTTAAGAACAGCTGATCTTTATTACTAATCTTGTGGTTGATTTTTGCATTCCAATCATAAAAATAATATCCGAAGGAAGCATCACCATTAGTTTCTGCCTTGATTAAAGGGCGGGTTAAAATATCAATATAGGTTCGGCGACCCGTCAGCATAAACGAAGTTTTATCACCAATTGGCCCCTCTAGTAAACCCTTCGCTGAGATAAGCCCGATGCTCATCGCACCACTCATTTGTTTGCTGTTGCCCTCCTTCATTCGAATGTCTAAAACAGAAGACAAACGACCAGCATATCGCGCTGGATACCCGCCTTTTATTAGCTTCACACTACTAATGGCATCGGCATTAAAGACCGAGAAAAATCCGAAAAGGTGGGATACATTATAAACAGGAACTCCATCCAGCAATACTAAGTTTTGATCGGGTCCACCACCACGGACATACATACCACTTGCACCTTCTACACCAGATTGAACTCCTGGCAAAAGTTGTAGCGTTTTTACAATGTCGACCTCTCCCAAAAGGGCAGGCATTTTTCGAATCTGCTCGATAGGAACAACAATGGTACTCATTTGACTTTCTTCCTGAATTGACTCCACTTGCTTTTCAGCGCTTACAACGACTTCTTGTAATGTTTGCTCTGGAGCTAAACTGACGTTGATCAGCATATCTTTATCGAGAAATAAGTTTTGCTCAAAGGTCTCGTAGCCAATGTATGAAACCGTCAATTTTATACTGTCTTTAGGGAGGGTCACGGAATAAAACCCATAGGCATTGGTCGTCGACCCTTGTATCGTTATCCGATCATAGACATTAGCGCCTAAGAGTTTCTCACCCGTCTCTGCGTCTTCTACCACTCCATTGATGGTAAAATTTTGCGCTACACTACTTAGACTAATGCAGAGAAGGACTAGGCTGAAGAAGTAACTCCAACAATTCATAGGATTCTTTTTATAGTGAAAGAGCAAACACTAATCCAATCAAGACAATTGCCATGCTCAAACAAAGGCTATGCAATATTAGTAAATACTCCATCATAGCCTTGTTCTTAAGCTTCTTTAACGGAAAAATTGAAAGAACTGCAGAGTTTATTATAAAAAGAGAAAGGACAGCTTCTGATGAAACTGTCCTTTTCTTCATTTATGGGGTGGCTAGCGTAATACTAGCTCATCGTTGTTGCGAATAATGCTTCTTAGTTTGCTTTTGATGTCTCTTGCAGCATCAATCAACATTTGCTGATTAGTCGGGAAAGGAGCAGGACGAACTTCACAGAGTTCTTTGTCTTCGTCAGTCATAGCTCGATGATCTCCTCTCACAATCGAAAAGTTGTAATCGAACAATGCGTTTGTTTCTAAAGGCCAAGAACCAATGATTCTTTCCGAACGCACGTCTAGGAAATCAATGTGGCCTCTAATACTAGCCTCTTTATGCAAATTCGTTTGAATCACTTCTGCTTCTACGGTTTCGTATACGGCTACTCGCGAGTTTTCACGAGTGCTATCACTTACAGAGTCAGAGCCTTCCCAGCCAACACGAATCTTCTTCGTTCTGTTGAAAATTTGTTCTCGCACTTGCTCCGGACCAGCTTCTGCAAAATTGACATGCATCACTACTAAGAAATCGTAGTCTACTCCTGGTCGCTCCTGGTAGTCAAAGTCAGCCCAAAGCTGATCAAATTGCTGAACATCCAACTGCTCTAATTCTCGTAAAACACTAGCTGATACATGGTACGGGCTGTTGTTCTTTATTCTTACCAAAACCTTGTTACTACCAAAGGCATCAGCACGAGCCAACTGCGCTTTAGTATCTCGAAACCCTGGATGGAAGCTCTTGATTTTCGAAAGAAGGCCATAAGCCTCTCTGGCAGAAAACTTGTCGTTCTCATCTAAAAGCTTCATTGCTTGGTAGTAATAAAAGTCGGCTGCATGATCTCTATAGTAAACGATCTCTGAATTGTACTTTCGTTGGGCGAAAGTTGCTTGCTTGCCATTTTCTAAATACAGCGGCAATAAGGGTTGAACTTTCTTTTGTCTACGATCTAGTACAATATAGTTGTCGGCAATCTCCAAATAGCTGGCAGGATCACCTGTTCTTTTTAAGTAATCGATACGATTCAAGTCTCGTTCATTGGCTTTTGCATAGGCTTCTTCTAAGAGCAAGATGTACTTATCTTTTTTCTTGTTTTTCTGAAGCTTTGATACGCTTTTGCTGATCACATCATTGTAGTTTCCTTTGCGCAGCGCTTTCTCATTATTCTTACAAGAACTAAGGCTTGCCAATAGCACAATGATCAAGAGGATATAGGAACTAAACTTTATGGCGGAAACTTTCATAAGCAGGACTTTTTTGGGTCAAATATTTATGTCATATGTTGTTATAGAGTCCGAAAAAATCCATTCGTTTAAAAGCAGTTTGTTGAATTCTATTCGAGAACTTTTCCGTAAAGTGTCAACTGCAACGATTCGCTTCTTTATCTTTGGTGAGAATTTTGAGCTGTAATGTTATAAAGCTGTTGAATGGTAGCCTTTTTAGCTTCTACAGAGCTCGGAAAGTTGCCCAAGAATTAGTCTTTTCTTCGGGCAGCATCTATCTTTGCCAAAATTTAAGGAAAATGCCGTTTCGGCATAACTAAGCTTCCGATTTATGATCGACCATTGCGATTATTTTAAACGTCTGTTTTCTCCGCTAATCATAGCTCTATTCTTAGGGCTGTTTTTATCTTCTGGGCAAATGTTTGCTGCCGACACAGAAAAGGGAGGAAAGCTCTTTATAAACAACTGTGCAAGTTGTCACGCTGTTCACAAAAAAGTCATTGGTCCCGCTTTAGTGGGAGTAGGTGAGAAATACGAAAAAGAATGGCTGTATAAATGGATCAAGAACTCTCAAGGATTTGTAGCAGAAGGAGATGAGCGTGCAAATGCCATCTTCAATGAGTACGATGGGTCGATAATGACCGCTTTCCCGACGCTATCGAATGGAGACATAGATAACATTTTGGCGTACATCGACGAAGTACCAGTTCCAGCAGCTGATACAGGAACCGCTGATAATGGAGCAGTTGGGGCAGAAGATGCAGCCTTTGCATGGACACCTTCTACGATCTTTATGGGGGTGATCTCATTGATTCTTTTGGCGATCATTTTGATCATGAGCCGCGTGTTGTCCAGTTTGAACAACATTGTTAGAGAGAGAGACAGTTTAGACCCGATTGAACCATGGAGCTTAAAGGGTATTTGGAATAATAGATTATTCAAAGTGGGCTTGTGCTTAGCAGTCTTCGCTTTGTTGGGCTATACTACCTATGATAATGCGACGAGTTTAAGTAGTCAGCAAGGATATCAGCCAGATCAACCGATCAAATTCTCCCACAAACTACACGCTGGGACACATGGCATCAACTGTCAGTATTGTCACTCTGGGGCAAGAACAGGTAAGTCTGCAGTGATTCCTTCAGCCAACGTTTGTATGAATTGTCACAAACAAATTGCGGAAGGACCTCAATACGGTAAAGAAGAAATTGCAAAAATTTACGCTTCTGTAGGATGGGATCCTGAGAAGAAAGAATACATAAAAGATTACGTGCAAAAGCCTATTGAGTGGGTGCGTATTCACAACTTGCCTGATCATGTTTATTTCAACCACGCGCAACATGTTGTGGCTGGTAAGCAAGAGTGTCAAACTTGTCACGGAGAGATTCAGGAAATGGAAGTGGTCGAACAGCACAGTACACTGGGAATGGGTTGGTGTATTGATTGTCACAGAACAACGAATGTTGACTTTGCTGGAAATGATTATTACAGCATTTATCACAAATACCATGAAGAGATGGGTAGAGATACCCTCGCTATTTTGACCAAGCAAATTGAGAAAAAGCAAGCTGAGATTACGAAATTGAGTATTGACGATGATGCGAAGAGAAGAGAGATCAACAAAGATCTTAGAAAACTACGTGCAGCGAAAAACTCAATTACTGATAGTCAGCGTAAGCAAGTAACGGTAGAAGATATTGGTGGAACGGAATGTCAGAAATGTCACTATTAATTAGCATTTAATAAATACGTTCACAACCAATTTTAATCTAAAAAAAGCCGGTTCGTCCGGTCGCAAATAAAGCCGCAAATGAGCAAGAAGAAGTACTGGAAAAGCTTTGAAGAACTCGAGAGTGATCCGAATCACTTGGAGCTTCAAAACAATGAGTTTTCAGAAAAATTGCCGGGGGTGGATGCTCTTCAAAAGGACATTCCAGAAGGAAATACAGGTCGCCGAGATTTCTTGAAAGTCTTGGGTTTCAGCTTAGGTGCAGCTACTATTGCTGCAAGTTGTGAAATGCCCATTAGAAAGGCCATTCCTTATGTAATCAAGCCAGAAGAAATTACTCCTGGTATCGCCACTTAC
>CALFBW010000382.1 GCA_937951415.1 uncultured Chitinophagales bacterium
CTGAGCAAGAAGGAGTATCAACTGCTTTGGAAAGGTAATGATTACTTCGAAGGCTTGGATGCTTTCTTTCAACACTTAGAAACACAATCTTATAAGATTCAGTACAGAGTGATGCTTTCTCGCTATCGAGGGCGCACGAAATGCCGTGATTGTTCGGGAACACGTTTGCGCCAAGACAGCCAGTATGTGAAAATAAATGGCAAGTCGCTGGTAGACATTGTGCTGACACCCATCAAGCATTTAGGAGATTTCTTCGACAACTTGGAGTTTAACGACTACGAGCGAACCATTGCTAAGCGGCTCTTAGTGGAAGTCAATCACCGATTGGGTTTCATGATGGATGTAGGTTTGGGCTACCTCAACCTGAATCGCTTGTCGTCTACCTTGTCGGGTGGAGAAACACAGCGCATCAATTTGACCCGAACGCTGGGTAGCAACCTCACGAGTTCCATGTACATATTGGATGAGCCGAGTATCGGTTTGCATCCGCGCGATACGGAACGCCTTATAAAGGTGATGCGGAAATTGCGGGATTTAGGAAATACCGTGATTGTAGTCGAGCATGAAGAGGAAATCATTCGAGCAGCCGACTATATAATAGATATGGGTCCAATGGCGGGTCGCTTGGGAGGCGAGATTACCTTTGAAGGCTTACCAGAGAAAATGATCTTGTCGGATAAGAGTTTGACGGGTGCTTATCTTACGGGAAAGAAAGAGATTCCCTTACCGGAATTTGAGCGCGAGCCAAAGCGTTTTATAGAAATAAAAAAGGCCGCGCAGCACAACTTGAAAAACATTGATGTTAAATTTCCTTTGCATGCGCTCACGGTAGTTTCTGGGGTGAGTGGTTCTGGAAAAACGACTTTGATCAAGGATATTTTGTATCCTGCCTTAAAGCGCGAAGTGGAAGGCGTGGGAAATGCTCCAGGGAAACACCAGTCGCTCACGGGTGATGTGAAATCAATTGCACAAATCGAATTGGTTTCTCAGAATCCCCTTGGAAGATCTTCGCGATCGAATCCCGTTACTTTCGTAAAGGCTTATGATCTCATTCGAGAATTGTATTCGAAGCACAAACTCTCGCAGGTTCGAGGCTACAAACCGAAGCACTTCTCCTTTAATGTAGAGGGCGGCCGTTGTGAAACTTGCAAGGGAGAAGGAGAGACTTTGGTAGAAATGCAGTTTCTCGCCGATATCCATTTGCCTTGCGAGGATTGTGGAGGACGACGATTCAAGCCAGAGATCCAAGATGTGAAAATCGCCGATAAGGACATCAGCGATGTGTTGGACATGACGGTCGACGAATCCTTGGAATTCTTCGCGGAGAAAAAAGACATTATTACGCGATTGAAACCACTGGCCGATGTGGGCTTGGGTTACATCAAATTGGGTCAAAGTTCTAGCACCTTATCGGGAGGAGAAGCCCAACGGGTGAAGCTTGCTTCCTTTTTAGGGAAGGGCAGCGGAAAGCGCAACCACGTCTTTTTTATTTTCGATGAACCAACAACGGGTCTACACTTTAACGACATCAATAAATTATTGACGGCCTTTAATGCTCTGGTCGAAAAAGGACATACCGTATTGGTCATTGAGCACAATACGGATGTCATTAAATGTGCGGACTGGATCATCGACCTTGGTCCCGAAGGCGGAGAAGAAGGCGGACAGCTTTTATATCAAGGAAAACCAAAGGGTTTGTTGAAAGTGAAGAAAAGCCATACGGCGGCTTATTTGAAGGGGAAGCTGTAGGTGGTTTTTATTTAGGCATAAATCATAGCATCATTCTTGAACCCTGATGGTTTAAAACTTATACTTGTAGAAGTCACAAGGGAATAAGCACGTTTATAATTAAATAACACAACTCAAGAAAAACACTTGAAAAATAAATTTATAGACTCGATCAAGATAAAAGGAAAGGGAGAAATTGAACTAACTCTTGTACTTCTTGAGTTTGAACATGAAGGGTATAAAGTTGTACTAAGTCCTGCTTTGGATTTGCATGCTTATGGCAAGACAAGAAAGACCGCCAGGAAGTCATTTGATGAAACTTTGACACTCTATTTGGATCATGTTACTGAGGAAAGAACATTATTTGAAGACTTGAAAAATCTTGGGTGGACAAAACATCATTATTTCAAGAAACGATTTAAACCACCTACTTATGTACCAAGTGAGATTGTTTCAATGAAGGGTTTAGAAGAGTTTTCTACAAGGCTACTTGAGCTTCAATTGTAACCGTAAGATAAATGGGTTCAAAAGATACGGTTAAGACAAGCGATTTTATTAAGGTACTTAAGTACTGGGGATTACAAAAGAAGGGAGAAAAAGGTAGTCATCAAAGGTGGTCAAAGGCTGGAATGAGAAGACCTGTAATAATTCGTCCCAAAGATAAAGAGATGCCTAATTTTCATATTCGTTCAAATTTGAAAACGATCGGAAAATCTTTCAAAGAATTTCAAGAAGCATTGAAAAAAGCCTGATTCGCAGAGTTTATAAGATTCAATAAATACTAAATTCAGAATCCTCCCAATAAATAGATCTCCTATTGACTGTTCTATTGTCAAAGATTAAAATAAAAGGGGCAGAACAACTATTTATTGCTTGTTTCTCTTCCAGTAAAGACTATAAAAACTAAACATTAAAAAAGTGATTGTATTCCTCATATTTATAGTAATTACAAAAATGATTGATACAAAACCACCGGAGAATTTGTGCCAAGTTTGGGAAATGGCTACTCCTCAAAGTGAAGGATTCCGTACTCAAGAATTTAAGTATTTCGAATTCACTCAGGACTGGAAGCTGATCTATAGAAATGCCGAAGGGATTGAAATCAAGTCCCGGAAATTTAAAATTGAAGGTGACAAAATTCTTCTGTTTCCTAAGGAGCAATTATTTGGAGAGCTAGTTCAAGCAACAGAAAATTTACTTGTACTAAATAGGCCCTTCTTATTCGGAGAAGCCACTGTTCCCGAGCTGCGAGAAGAAAAATACAGTGCTAAATCTCAAACGGAAAGTTTAAGCAAGGAATATAGCATTAGCGAACTGAGACGTTCG
>CALFBW010000383.1 GCA_937951415.1 uncultured Chitinophagales bacterium
TACATTTTCGTTTTTGTAATCAATGGCACCATCAAAACCCAATTCATCAATGAGGTATTTACACTTTTCAGGACCACCCGCAATTCCAATAACTGTGCAACCTTTTATTTTAGCGATCTGTCCTGCGACTGAACCTACTGCACCAGCGGCACCAGATACGAGAACGACATCTCCTTCTTTTATTTTACCTACTTCTTGAATACCAAAGTAAGCTGTCATTCCGGGCATGCCTAAAGTCCCAATATAAGTAGGCATAGGAACGAGGCCAGTATCTACTTGAAAATGTCCAGTACCATCAGTAGCAATGTATTGTTGCACGCCACCCCAGCCGGTCAAAACATCTCCTTCTTTGTACTTAGGGTGATTATTGGATTTGATCACTGTGCCTATAGTCCCCGCACGCATGACCTCTCCCAAAGCTACTGGCGGAATGTACGAACGCATGTCGTTCATCCAGCCACGCATGGCAGGGTCGAGCGATACATAATGTGTTTTTATTAGCACTTGTCCTTCCTTCAATGTCGGAATCTCTGCTGTCTCTAATTTCCATGTATTCTCGTCGGCTTCTCCCTGCGGACGATTCTGAAGAATGATTTGTTTGTTCATTTGCTTAAGATAATAAATGCGCCACTAGGAGGAATCCGAAAGCGGCTTATTGCTTGATTTTAGTTAGTAGAACTTCAAGTATTCCACTTCGAGGACAAATGGACCTTCTTCCTTAGCAGAACAGATAAAGCCCAATCGAATGATCTCCGACAGCTGTTGTTCTCGCAAGCTTTTCCCTGTTTCACGACCTAGTCGGTACTGCTTAAAATCTTCTAAAGTGAGGAAAACTGTTTTCCATTCTCCGCCTGTATTCGCTAGGGGCATTTTAAAATTAGGCACATAAAAGTACTTGCTGGTTTCTAGGGTAAAAGCAGTCTTTAGACCTGTCGATTTGTACTTGATCTCCACCGTCCTTTGTCCAGATAAATCCATTTCTTCAAAGCGCCGTTTCAAAGAAGAAAAACCACCATTATTTTCTAGAGAAATCACTCCTTCAAAAAGCAGACTCTTTGGCAAGGATTGTATTTTTCCTCTCGATTTTCCACCCATAACGCCGTCGTTGATGACTGCCCAATTTTCGGCATCTTTGTCTTCTGCGAGATCGAAAAACAGGCTGGAGACTGCAGAAAACAACATAAGGACAAGCGGGAGTAATAACTGCATATGATCGGTTTTAGTGAGAACAATTTGGAGCTATTAATGTTTCTGGATTTTCGAGAAAAGATCAGGAGGTGGATTACATTGACGTTTAAATGGCTTGAAACCCATCACTGAAATATTTTATCAACTTGGGTCTTACCGCAGCTACGAGGCCATGGTAAATCAAAAACTCTACCGCCATAAAACTCTATACACCCCATTGCCTGTTCATCGCTCTTCTCTTGAACACGATTTACAAGATGATAAAAATGTGCAAGATAGGATCGTCTAAACTCAAATAATCGTATCATCATTTATGCATGCACATGCAATTTGCTTATTCTCGTGTTAAAGGATGCAAAATATACAACTGTCCGATTTGAAGTGGTTCCTAACGACATTGATATTTTCAAAACTACAGCCTGAGAAAGTCTCGCCAAAGCCTTGCTGTGTCTGCGTTTTCTACTTCATATCTCAGAAAAAAGTTTTGTCGTCGGGAATCAGTTCAACTTCAGACAATTAGGTGCAGTACATTCCTAAAAGATTGAATAACTGCTCATTAAGTTCTAATTTCATGAAGTTGAGCAATGAATAAGCGGATTGACAATCTTTTAGGGCTTATACATTTTTGCGCTCTTTATCTTGAAACAAAAAAGTCCCATGAAAAATTTGGTATTTGTCCTTTTGTCAAGCCTTTTTCTTTTTCTAATTGGATGTTCCGAAAGTGATGATGTGATTCCTTGCGCGGAAGAAATCGATATTCCTGCAATTTCTCCCTTGGAGAGCTCTTACGAAATGCTTCCTTATTTAGAAGATACCACCTCCCTTAGTGGAGCGGTTGCACATACAATTGTTTTTGTTAGTGAAAATTCTTCAGAGACACTCCGATATCGTGCGCAGCCTGTATCGCCTGAATTGGAAAGCAGTATTGTGTGTTTTGTAGAGTGTCCTACTAATGAAACTCAGACAGTGCTGGTCACCCACAATTTGCCCTACAAGTTCATTGAGCTTACTGCATTGACTGAATTTGGAAGTCCAATAGTCATTAATCGTCCATTGGGAATCTTGAGGATGCAGGTTGAGTCTTTCGAAGACTTTGCAACCATCGAACCTGAGGGATCTGCCGATGTTCTGAAAATCACACGCTTTGTTGAAACTTCTCCAGGTGTATTCAATTTCCGTGATGTATTTATGAAAGTTTTGAATGAGCGTAATTTCCCAGGCGCTGTTGATAAAGAGGATTTAGAAGTAATAAATGCTTTTGAATTATTTGGACAAACGTACGATAATGTCTATTTACAAGAAAATACAGATTTAGCTACCAGCATTTATTACCAGCAAGAAAATGGCATTTTAAAGATGATCGACAGCAATGGGGATGTTTGGTTGAGAGAGGGTTTGTAGAAGAAACTTTTTAAATTTGGTCATTATGAGAGCAATCAAACTATTCGCAATATGCATGTTCATATTCAACTTCTTACTTCTCCTATCTTGTGAAACCGAAGAAGAGCAAGAAATGGTATTCGAAGAGGAAATGGAAGATGTTGTTCCATGTGCACATATTATAGAAATGCCAGAAAATGGCCCATTGGCAAGCTCTTATGCATTAATGCCTTATCAAGGTGATACAAGTTCTGCTTCTGGTTCAGCTGCATATACCATCAAGTTCAAAAAAGAGAATTCGGAAGACTCATGGAGATTCAAAACCAGCGAAACTGGTGTAGAACATTTTGGCGGTTATAGTTGCTTCGCAGACTGTCCAAGCAATGAAGGTCAAGAAGTCCTGATTAGATACAATAATGCTTACAAGAGTAAGTCCATTCAATTCTTAACACAAGTTATTAATTCCGCTGCAGTGGAAAGACCATTTGGCATGGTAAATTTCAAAGTAACGTCCATTCAAAATTGCTCCTTATCTGGTCCAAATAAAATTGCAGATGTCTTGGATATACTAGTTTATACTGGATCGTGGCTTACTAGCTTCAGTCTTTCTAGTACTTTTTCTATTGTCTTAAATGAAAGATCTTTCCCTGAAGCTTCTGAAGAAGAGAATTTGGAAATAATAGATAATTTCGAATTAGGTGATCAAGCTTTCAACAGTGTTTACCTTCTGGAAGATGAGGAGATAGGACTAGTCATTTATTACCATATAGAGGCTGGAATTCTGAAAGTAGTTGATTCAAATAATGAGGTTTTGTTGAGAGAAGGATTGTGATCATAGACTTCTTATCGATCTTCATTCTTACTCGGAATTTTAAAACGACCCTTCATTCCTCTATGAAAAGCCGCTCCTACTGGTTTTCAGAAGAAGTCATCTATAATGGCAAACAAATGTAAAATTTCAATACTGACAGAGAGTGCTGTAATATTAAGATCAGCTTCAACAATTTGACAAAAAAATTAAACAAATGTAATCATCTCATCCGTCAAATGCGGCAAATGATTTAGGCTAAACAAATTGAACTGACCTCTGGAATATTTCCATTGATTAATAGCCGTATTTCGAATCGACAAATTCATGGCAACGATCCGTTCTTCGTCGGTCATTTTCAGTGATTCTGCTAGAATGCAGGAAATCGTTCCTCCAGAAGTAAAGGCTGCCACCTTTTGCCCTTTTTCGACTTTGTTCAATATTTTCGCCAGGCCTTCTCGCACTGCACTTCGAAATGCCTTCCAGGACTCGTATTCCGGCACTTCGATTTTTCCATTTACCCAGCCTTCCATAAAGTACTGGAATATTTTCATGGTATTCCCTTTTACTCGTTCGTGATTTTTAGCAGCATCTTCTTGTAATTTTTGAACGAAAGGATCATTCTCGATTAATCTCGGCAATGCCATTTTCATGGCTTCTGTGGCGGAATGTTCCTTTAACTCCAATAAAATTTGACGTTGAGGGAAGATCAAAGCTTTTTCAATGTATGCCTTCTCCACCTCATCACAAGTGTGAATTTGTCGCTCTAAAGGACCGCAAAAAACTTGATCGAAATGCCATTCTTCTTGTGCCAAATACTTACCCAAGTCTTTGGCTTGCTGTATTCCCTTCTCCGAAAGCTTGTCGTAATTGGCAGCTCCAAAAGAGGCTTGGGCATGTCTAATAAAAAAAATATCGCTCATAACTACTAGGAAATAATGGCTTTAAAATAAATGATCAATTTTCTTTTTTTGTACGGATTGCCAAGCCATTAAACATAAAAATTCAGCCGACTGATCTAAATGTGCGAAACGTTTGTCCTGGGTTAATCCTTTCTTGTAACGGAAAAATAATTGCTGCACAATAACTGCCAATTTAAACAAACCAAAAGCATAATAAAAACCCAGGTATTTTATATCCCTTCCGCTTTTCTCGGCATAAGATTGCACGAGTTCTGTTCTAGAAAGATTTCCTTCGAACATGGTGGGTGATGGCAATCCTTGCATGACCATTGGGCCATCGGCTTTCATGGTCCAATACGCCAAGGAGCTACCCAAATCCATCAATGGATCACCGAGCGTACACATTTCCCAATCGAGTACTGCTTTGATTTCAGTCCAAGAATCGTCGGTGAAAACCACATTGTCGTATTTGTAATCGTTGTGAATAAAACAATGATCGTAATCGGTAGTTTGGTTTTCATGTAACCATTGCATGAGGTCTTTGGCTACTTGTAAATCTTTCGTAGCAGCCGCTTCGTATTGCTTGGACCAATTTCGAACTTGGCGCTCTACATAACCATCGGGTTTTCCCAAGTCTTCTAAGCCTACCGATCTGTAATCGGTCTTGTGTAAGTTAACGAAAGTTTGTAGCCATTGTTCGGAGACCTTCTTGTATTCCGCAGGAGATAGTTTGCGCTTTTTTGCCTCTTTGATGGAAAGAATCGGTCCACTAATTTTTTCCATGATGTAAAAAGGTGCACCTGTAATTTCTAAATCCTCGGTATACGCCAGGGCCAAAGGAGATTGCGGAAAAGCTTTTTGCAAGCGTGATAATACTTTGTACTCTCGTCCCATATCATGTCCGCGCTTTACGGCTCCAAATGGTGGGCGTCTCAAAATGAGTTCAGTATCTTCGAGTTTGACCTGATAGGTTAAATTGGAGAAGCCGTTCGAAAATTGCGTAATCTCCATTTCGGCAGTGGATTGCGGAAACAAACCCTTTTCCTCTAGGAATCTCCTGATGTTTTTCGCCTCTAATTCTTCGCCCTCGCGAACTTGTTGATTCATCTTAATCCTCTTAGTTGGTTTGCTAGTAAACTTTCCAGCGCATAGCCAAGATAAGAAAGATAAGACAGACCTATTCCTGTCTGCGGTTTGTGAATAAAAAAGTCCTGCTCTAGAATTTGAAAATCAAGCCCGAATGCACGCCCATTTTTAGAGAACGCCCTTTCAATCCGTTGTAAGTCGTATTACCGTCCCATTGTTGTGCTAGATTAAATCCAAGTTGTAGGTCTATCTTTTCATTTAAAGGCAATCGAGCAAACGGCTCTAAGAACAAGGAAATAAATGCTGAACGATGCGGCAAAACTGAACTTTCATTGTCATAAATGGTAGGACTATCAAGCGCAGACAAGGAGCGTCCTGACTGACTCAGAACAAAATTGTAGGCAAGCCCCGCTGTCATTCCATAGGAAAACTTCGGCTTCGTTTGAAGATAGGTGATGCTTAAAGGAATGGAGAAAAAATTTAGGTCGTTGTGGTGTTTGATGGTTCGAATGGCAATTCCATCTACCCATTCTTCTGTGCCCATTTCCATGTTCATGAATGTGCTGTCAGAGACAATTTGCAGTGATAGCAAACTGTTCAAAGCATAATAATCCAAACCTGAATTTATTTGCCAATGCTCATTTATTTCATAAGTGATACGAAAATTAGCTGCATAACCGATATCCGTTTGATGCGCCAAATTCACTTGCTCTTCGAATGCTAGGGACTCTCCCAAAGGATCTGAAAAACTCGTTTGCCAACTGGCTAATCCCGTACTAAATCCTAGCTGCCATTTCGACAAATTCAATGCTGGCAATTCGATGGGATTTCGATTTTTCTTCCCTTTTCCCGTTTGAGCATCTGATTTTTTCTCGGCAATACTAGATTCCTTTTCCTTAGAAATCTCCCGATCTGTTTCTAACTCTTTCGCTTGTTTTTTCGAGGTATTCGAATCTGAAAATGTATTTATTTCCTCCGCCGAATCTTCTTGTGCATCGGTCATTAAACCTTCTTCTTTTACATCAGTAGCTTTTTTTGATTTCTCTTGCTTATTATTTTCGTCGTCATTTATTAGCAAATTATTATTTACATCTTCGGGCACATCTACTGCTTCACTAATCGGATTTCCCGTTTGCACTTCAACTATCTCATTAACAGCAGTACCATTAGGATTTTGCTCCCGCTCTTTTCCTATTTCCTCTAAATCCTCTACCACATTTAGCATCGCCGTATTATTCGGAATACTTACATCTAAATCCTTGCTAGAATCAGTTACTTGCGTCCGATCAAAGTCTGTAATCTTGGATTTTTTGGGCAGCTCTTGACTGGATGCTGTCTCTACTGCTGGATCACTTAGCTCCGTTACAGGAACAAATACATCGTCCTTCGTATTCACACTAGTACTCGCACTCGTGTAAAGCCCCTCTCCACCTTTTTCGTTCGCTAGATCCGAATCATTTATTAGCAAAGACAAGTCGTTATTTTCAATTTGTTCCGAATGTGCTTGAAGCGCTGCCTTTTTATCTCTAGTAGTAAATAGCTCTTTCGAGTCGGTCTGTTTAGTTGCTATCTCTGCTTCTGCTACTACCTTACTCGATTGTTCATTTTCAAAATCACCTATTTTTGATGGTTCTTCTTGCTTTGAGTTTCTATTCTCTGAAATATTTTCAGAATAAGTATTTTGTTTAATATCCGCTGCTATTTTATTATTTATTATTACTGACTCCTCTTGAATCAAAAATGTGCTTTCAGTATTCGTGAGCTTGTTTTTATTAACTACTTTTTCTTGTTGTTTTTCAATAGTACTTTCAATTAAAGTCGATTGCTTTTCATTAGAAGCCACTTGAACAGCGTTCTTTTCTGAGCCAAAAGAAAACCATGCGATTCCCATTAAAGCAACTAGTCCTAGTAAAGCTCCTAAGCTGTATAAATAAAAACCACCCTTCGGAGCAGGTTCTAGGTCCGCTTCGATTTTACTCCACAGTTGATCGCTATCAATGCCTTCTAGACTTTGATGGTTTGTGAATTTATTTTTTATTTCTTGATAAATGTTTTTCATACATCTTGAAATTCAGATCAACTACTTATTTTCTTTGACCAAGCTGTTTCTAAATAGGTTGAACCCAATCTTTCCTCTACCCATTTTCTGGCACGCGATAAGCGTTTACGTGATAAAGTCACTTCTATGTTCAACATATTCGCAATTTCCGCATGAGGATAATCGTCAATAATTGCGAGGTTGAATACTTCCCAAAGTGGAAGCGGCATTTTTTTTAGAAACTGCAATAAGTCTTTTGTTTCCAATTGCTGGACAGCTACAGGAAGACACTCCAAATCGAAGGCTTCTTTTTCTAAAGACAAGCTACTTATCTTTCGCGCCTTATTGTTATTTTTCAAGGAGGCATTAATACAAATACGAACGGCCCAAGTTGAAAAAGCCGCCCGACTTCGATCGTAATTTTTCAGCTGAGAAAAAATAGAAATAAATGTTTCTTGTAAAACATCTTCCAGCGCATTGAGGTCGTATAAATAACGCCGACAAACTGCATTTAGATAAGGCAAAAGTTTCCCGTACAACTCTTTTTGAGCGAGTCGATTTCGTTTTTTGCAATTATCTATGAGCGATTCGTCTATTGTCATTTATTACAAATGCCTACACCAGTATCCTTTAAAAATAGTCCATATATATGGCAAAATTCGTGGGAGGCAAAGCAGCCTCCCACGAAAATCCCCAGCCAAAAGTGGCTCTTTATTCATTGAACATTAGCTCTTAGTCGCAAACGCAATTGGGCGTTACCAGTCCCAATTCTGTGAATCCTGTAATCGGATCAACGTACACACAAGTATCCCAAATATTGGCTTGGATTTGCGGACAATCCCAAGTATTATTCATAGAAACACATTCGCAATTTGGGCTTACTTCTCCAGGCACACCCGTTGCTGTGAAACACACATCTCCTACATTCAACTGCAAGTTTGGGCAGTC
>CALFBW010000384.1 GCA_937951415.1 uncultured Chitinophagales bacterium
GAATGGGCATTGTTCCAACAATCCCCATTCTATCCTATGAAGTGTTCAACGACGAAATGTGTGGTGACGAAGAAAGCCTCATTCTTGGAGGCTGTAGCGGAAGTGGCGTCGATTTGAATGCGACCTTGAAAATCATCAATACAGGAACGGCAGCCCTCATTATTGACAGCATTTATTTTGAAGACAATTTCCTTTATTTAGTATTTATAAATCCGCTCGATTTTCCAATGAGTATTGCTCCTTTGAATGACTACGAATTGAAGGTCAGATTGATTTGGGATCAAGTACCCAATGGAGCTATCGTAGGAGAATCGATTTGCGAGCTGCCCACCGTAGCATCCAATTTGATCATCAACAGCAATAACATAAATGGGGAGCAACTCGTCATTCCAACAGAATGGTGTCTTACTTATGCCCTCGGTCTGGAGACGGAAAATGCCTTTGGGGAATTTTTACTTTATCCAAATCCTGCTTCCCAACAGCTCCACCTGCAATCAGAAATACTTATCCAATACATTGAAATATTCGACCATTCTACTCGAAAAATTGCAAGTATAGAAGGGGAAAACGGCTTTGAGCAAAGACTGAATGTGTCGGAATTAAGCCCAGGCATTTATTGCTTAAAAATAAACAAGTCCTCTACAAGCAAAACCTTTCTCATTACGCCGTAAACGTATTTATTCTTACTTTGTTAGGTCCTTGATACCTTACATTAAAAAGAACTGAAATGCGAAAAATATGGATGACCTTAATCTGCATAATAAGTGTGCAGCTTTCGGCGCAGAATTACCAAATAATAGAAGAGAGTGTTAACTGGGTCGATGCAGATCGAAACGATAGATCGGTTGCGGTAGACTTGTATTACCCATCCGACGACGGGGCTACCATTGCTGATGGGCAATTCCCGGTCATCTCTTTCGGGCACGGCTTCTCCATGGGAACCGACGCCTACGAAAACCTCAAGGACTTTTTGGTGCCCCTCGGCTACATCGTAGCCATGGCAGATACGGAAACGGGTTTCGCACCAAGTCACGCAAATTTGGGAGGCGACTTGGCTTTCATCATTAATCAAATTGGCAATGAGGCTCCTTTCACCGATCACCTCAACGGTCGTTACGGACTAATGGGACATTCCATGGGCGGTGGCGCTAGTTGGTTAGCCGCGGCGCAAATTGAAGTTGACTGTCTCGTAGGGTTTGCACCCGCCGAAACGGATCCTTCGGCGATTGCTGCTGCAGGAAACATCAATGCGCCCGTTTTGGTTTTTTCCGCTTCAGGCGATGCAGTAACACCAGCAGCAGAGCATCACACACCGATTTACGAATCCACGATTTCCGAAAATAAATTCTTTGTGAGCATTGATGGCGGCGCACATTGCTATTATGCCAATACCAATTTCGCCTGCGATTTTGGCGAGTCGGTCAGTGGCGGTGATATCACCATTAGTCGAGAAGAACAGCAAAAAATTGTTAACGATTTGATTGAACCTTTTCTAACGAATCACCTCAAAGGTTCCTGCCCAAACCTCGGAGCTTTTGAAGCGAGTTTGGCAGTTTATCCGGGCATTACTTACCAATCTGCCTTTGTTGAAACCGAGCCCTTTGAAGTAGAGATTAACGTCGATGAAGCACAAGGAGAAATTCAAGCCGGAGCAGCAGAAACCTATTCATGGTTCATCAATGGAGAATTGGCTAGTACGACAAGTATCTTAGAAATTCCCGATGGTCCTGCCTTCACTTACTACCTCATCGCCACCGATGAGCAAGCTTGTTTCTTTCAGTCGGAACCGATGGACTTCACACCAATGACGACAGGAATTATACAAGCGGAAGTCGGGCGTCTACATTTATTACCAAACCCTGCTCAAGATTATTTGCAATTGAATTTTGAAGGAACAAACTCGCAGCAAATTCATTTAGAAATCTATGATCTGAGCGGTCAACTAATGTGCAAAGTAGAGGATTTTGTCAGCGAACTTCGCCTGAATATTGCCGATTGGCCAAGCGGTGTGTATCATATTGCAGGACAAGTTGGCGATAAGCTTTTGGGCAGTAGGCGCTTTTTGAAAGAATAAGCGTAAATTCAAGCTTAAATTGAAATTTATGAAGAGAGTATTACTAATAATGTTATTACTGACATTGGCAGGTTCTTCTGTAGCGTTTGGGCAATGTGAAGGGAGATATGCTGATCGTGTCTTTGATGAAATAGAGATTCAGACCGATGTTTTGTTTGGTTCGACGATCGATCCACAGGGAAATCCTTTGGATTTATACATGGATGTTTACCAGCCCGTAGGAGATGAATTGGAGGCTCGTCCGCTAATTCTATTGGCCTTTGGAGGAAGTTTTATTGGAGGATCAAAAGATAGCCCAGACATCGTGGCGCTTTGTGATTCATTGGCACATCGAGGGTTTGTGACGGCAGCGATCAGCTACAGCTTGGAGCAACAAGCGAGTTTGATTCAGGTAGACAAAATGATCAAAATCATTTTCAGAGCTGTACACGATGGCAAAGCTGCTGTTCGGTTCTTTAGAAAAGATGCGGTGCAAGACAATGAATACCGAATTGATACCGACCGAATTTACATGGGAGGCTCTTCAGCGGGAGCGATTTTAGCTACGCATTTAGCTTACCTCTCAGAAGAGGATGACTTACAAGGTCAATACTTGAGTGCCCTTGAAGATTTGGGCGTTGGCTTCGAAGGAGATTCTGGAAACTTGGGTTATTCTTCAGAAGTTCATGGAGTGATTAGTCTTGCAGGAGCGCTTGGTTTGCCAGAGTGGATGGACGAAGGAGAAGTGCCGATCGTGAGTATGCATTCGACAGGTGACAATACGGTAGTATACGATGTTGGGCCTCCATTGCAAGCTTTGTGGCTGCCAGATCTATACGGATCAGGTCCTTTGCATGAGCGCGCGGATGAAGTGGGTATTCGCAACACTTTGCACACTTATGAGAGCAACGCACATCCACCTTATGCAGGAAGTGACATTTATAACGTCCTTCAAGAGCACGTAGATCAAATGACAACCTTTTTGGCTCCTCAGTTAGACTGCCCTATGGTAGGCGATACTGTTGAAATTGTCGATACGATGAATACAGCTATTATGAACATCATAGATTCAAAAGAGATAAAAGTTTATCCGAATCCTGCTTATGATTACTTAGCGGTAGAATTTGTAGAAATTCCAGTAAATGCGATAGAATTGAAATTGTATGACGCACTAGGTCGATTAGCAATTAAAGAAACATCTTTCGATCGCTTAACTAAAATAAATACTGCAGAACTAGCGCAAGGAATGTATCACTTGCTCATTCAAAATGGAGATGAAGTACGTTCTTCCAAAGTTTTGATTAAGTAATAAATACCTGCTCGCAAACAAAAGAAGCGCCAGCTACAATTGTAGTTGGCGCTTTTCTTATTAATGCCCTGAAACGAAGCCGAGGATTTATAGAATTTGCTTTTCTGAATAAATATATCGTTCCTAATGGAGCTTTTATGTTTATTATGTGTTTTATTAGTGTGGAGTTCTTAAGGGAGCTGTCTGCACTCTTTTGTGGATCTTTTGTGCCTTATGTGGGTCAAAAAACATTCTTTTTTATGGGACTGCTGAACATAGTAAATTTTGGACTGCTCATTCTGGTGTGGATGGTGCAATTAATTGTCTATCCAAGTATGACGCATATGTCCGAAAAGGCTTTGTTGGAATGGCACAGTAAATACACCTTCCGTGTTTCCTTGTTGGTTATTCCATTAATGTTTGGTCAGTTGGGCTTGCTCATTTATTACTTGAAAATGAGTTTTTCGTATTCGCTGGCCATTGCTCTTTTTCTGGTTTTTGGCGCTTGGCTAAATACCTTTTTACAAGCAGTTCCTTTGCACAACAAAATAGCCGCGAATACTACAGTTAATATAGCAGCTCATTCTCTTGTAAAGGTGAATTGGATTAGAACAATCTTATGGACGATTGTTTTTATTTTGATTTATTTTTTCTAGCGAACCAAAATTTCGCATTTGGTTTTTAAAGCTGCAAAGCGCTCAATTTCTTCAATCGTCAAATAAGGCGTTTCTATGACCGATAGAAATTCAATATTTTCTAAGCCATCGAAAGAACGTAATTCATTTATTCCAGTTGCATCCAAATGTATTCGTTCCAATTCTTTGAGATCTTGCAAGTAATAGATTTCGAAAATGGGATTGTCAAACAGGATAAGCTCTTTTAATCGATACAAAGATCGAACGGCTTCTATTTCTTCAATGTAGTTTTCACTAGCATCTAGTATTTCCAATCTTGCCATTTCTTCAACGGCATCCAAGTGTTCAAGGCTGTTGTTGGCACAAATTAAAACCCGCAGATTTTTCATTTGATCCAAGTCCTGAATAGTACTCAAGAAAATGATGTCTCTACAATATAGTTCCTGTAAATCTAAATCTCGAATAGGAGCTAAATTGCTAATCTTAGTGCCGCTTATATCCAGTATTTCAAGCGCATTCATTTTTTGCAAAGGCTTGATTTTTCGAATGGGATTTTCCGAGCAGTCAATGATTCTTAACTGAATAAATTCTTCTAGAGGTTTTAGGGAATAAATAGAAGAATTTCGGGCTTTGAATTCTACAGCTTCGGAAAGCCTGTCAAGTGATTCTTGGCTAGGAGATTCTTCGAGTTGAATTTGTTCTCCATCTTCTAAGAAGAATCCCTTCGATTCATCACTCCCTCGAACAATATTCTTCCAATTTTCAGATAAATCAGAGAACCATTTTTGGTTGACCTCCGCTTGAGTGGGAATGCTGAATAATAAAAAGCAAATGAATAGTAATATGCGAATCATGTAGGTGCTTTTTATTAGCTAATAAATACTAACTGTAGTAGTTGTTTACTTTGAATCCCTTAGAGTTGAAATCGCTGCCTTAACAATAATAATGGTTTAAATTGACTTAATCCCATATTCCACTCTACGATTTTTTTCTGGCGAATATCTTGAATTTCCGATTTGTATCCAGGGTCTTGAATGGCTTGGATCTCAAGCGCTAATATTTCATCTACAAAAATAAAGAACAGGCGCTCTACTTGAAAAAACGACAAATGTGCCAATACCTTGTGTTCTTCTTTATTACTTGAAACAGATAAATGTAAATCCGGTAAAGATTGATCTCTATTTGTACTTAAAGTGAGACTGCTCGCACAACTAAAGGATGCAGCGGCCAATTGTACGAAATGATTCCAATCATAAGGGAAAGCCTTTTCCATTTCAGGTTTGCGAAAGTCTAATATTTCAAAAGTCGACAAATAGGAATCGTATAAGGGGAGATCTCGTAGCGATTTTCCTTTGAGCGAACGCACTACGCGTTCATACTCTGCAATCCGTTCATGCAGTTTGCTGTTTCCCTTCTTTTCCTCTCGGAAATCGTCGAACATAAAGGCTTTAGTTTTGCTCATCTTCTGGGAATATTTGTGCGTAATAACTACTGTCAATAATAAATTGCTCGCTAATCTCATTTGGAGATGCGTACAGTAAATCGTTCAGTAATGCCTGTAAAATGGTGACAATCGAGCGTCCTCCTGTTTTCATTTTAACCACTCTAGCAGCGATCAAATCAATCACTTCATCAGTTATGATCAATTCATCCATGTGAAGTTTAAAGAAGTTTTTGTACGCTTGCAGCGGCGAACCTTCTGCCTCCAATAAAATTTTCTTAACATCCTGTGGAGAAAGACTGTGTAATGGCACAATGTAATTCAAGCGCCCTACCAATTCGTCAATGATTCCAAATTCTATCAAATCTCCATGACGTACTTTCGACAACCAGTCGGACTTTTCATCATCTCCATTGCTTTGAGTTCCAAAACCAACCGAAGCGCCTGTCTTGCTTCTCGCTTGAATGATTTTTTCGATCCCCTTGAAGCTTCCACTAAAAACGAACATCAGGTTTTCAGCGTTAAAGCGGACAGATCCGTTGTTGGGTTTGCGCTGTTGGAAAAATATTTCCTTGTCCTCTAAGAAAGTCAAAAATTCCTGCTGCAATTCGCGACCACCCACCGAGCCCGAACCACGATCGTAATGATGTTCACTGAGCTTGTCAATCTCATCAAAATAAATGATCGAACGCTCCATTTTGCGAACGTCGTGATCGCACTTCTCATAAAGCTCTTGCATGTAGTCATCTAAACCCTTTCCCACATAACCGGCAGATGTCATGCTGGCACAATCCACTTTGATGAAGGGAATGTTGAACAGTTCGCAAAGCGTTTTCAGGATAAATGTTTTACCGCTGCCTGTTGGTCCTACCAGTAATACCGTTGGTTTGGGTAAAACGAGTTTTTCCTCAGCTGGCGTGGGTAAATTATATGCAGGATTTGAAGTGATTTCTGGTCGTGTTTCTCCAGTGCGTAAGAGATGCAAATACATAGCAAAACTCAAAGTCTTCTTTGCTTGTTCTTGACCAATAACACGTCGATCCAATAAAGCCTTAATCGAAGAAGGGCTGTTTTTTTGCAAAGGCTTCGCAGAAGATAAGCCAGGAATGACATCGTCGAAAATAGCTCCGTGATATAAAAAGTACTTGTGAATTTCATCTTCTGTCGTTTTTGGAAACAGAAAAATCCACTCATCAATATTTTGTTGCAAACGAGCAGAATAGAGCTTTTGAATGTGCTCCGCGCTCTCCTTTTCCTCACTGTACTTTAAAGCTTTCGTATTAAAGTTGGCAAGTTCTTCTTGAAGAATCTCTACTATCGCTTCCAAATCTTCATTGCTGAAGTTGGCGGTTTTTTGTACCAAATCAAGTGCTTGCGCAGGGGAAAAACCCGGCGACAAGCAAAGCAGCTGCGAAAGAGAAGACTTTAACCTTCGCCGCTCTTCATTTCTTTCCTCAATTTGGATACCGTATGACCATATCATTCGATAAAATATAAGTGTAACGTGTTGGTGCTTGCGCACTTTAGTATTACAAAGCTACTGCCAAGCCTGTTTGTTTTGCCCGATTATTATAATATTCTGCTACAAATGCTCCAAAAAGAGCATGGCAGACGAATGCTAGCTATTTTTGTGGCTTCAATTCAAGACAAATGAAGATTTCTTACAACTGGCTTCGCCAATACTTACCAATAGATTTACCAGCTCAAGAACTGGCAGAAATTCTGACCGCTATTGGTTTGGAGGAAGAAGGAATAGAACAGAAAGGTGGCATTGAAGGTGGGCTCGAAGGCTTATTAGTAGGACATGTAGAAACAGTGGTTCCTCATCCTAATGCAGATCGCTTGCGCATTACGACGGTTAATGTGGGAGCAGCAGAGTCTTTGCAAATTGTATGCGGAGCTCCGAACGTGGCAGAAGGTCAGAAAGTGGTAGTTGCCACTGTCGGCACGAAGCTCTATCCAGTGAGTGGAGAACCTTTTAAGATCAAGAAAGGCAAGATTCGCGGAGAGCTTTCTTACGGGATGATTTGTGCGGAAGACGAGATTGGTCTAGGAGAGAGTCACGATGGCATCATGGTGCTAGATGCGGAAGCACCAGTAGGTGTGCCCGTCCGAGAAGTATTGGAATTGGAGGAAGATACTGTCTTTGATATTGGTCTTACGCCAAACCGTTCCGACGCGACAGCACACATGGGTGTAGCTAAAGATGTTTTGGCTGCCTTGAGATTTGATCGTCAATATCAAGGGGAAATAAATGAGCCAGATGTTTCGGCATTTGCCGTCGATAATCACGATGCGCAAATTGAACTTAGCGTTGAAGATCCCAAGGCTTGTCCTAGATATACTGGAGTTTCATTGACCAATGTAGAAGTAAAGGAATCACCAGAATGGTTGCAAGAACGTTTGTTGGCGATTGATGTTCGTCCAATAAATAATGTGGTCGACATCACCAACTTCGTGCTGCACGAGCTAGGACAGCCATTACACGCTTTTGATGCTGATAAAATCATTGGGAACAAAGTCATCGTTAAGCAAATGCCACAGGATGCTTTGTTTACAACCCTCGACGAACAAGAAAGAAAATTACACGCAGAAGATTTGATGATTTGCAATGCTGAAGAAGGCATGTGTATCGCAGGAGTTTTTGGAGGAATAAAGTCTGGTGTTACAGAGGCGACTACGAACATCTTTCTTGAATCTGCTTGCTTTGAAGCTACAGGTTTACGTCGTACTTCTAGCAGACACGGTTTGAGAACAGATGCTGCCGTTCGATTCGAAAAGGGCGTTGATCCGAATTTAGCAGAATATGCATTGAAGAGAGCTGCCTTGCTAATGAAGGAATTAGCGGGCGCAAGTATTAGCTCAGAGATCATCGACTTTTATCCCAATAAAGTAGAGCGACCAGAAGTGAAAGTGCGTTTCGCACAGGTGAATCGACTGGCAGGCTGCGAAATCACTCCAAAGGAAGTGAAGGATATTCTGACAGCTATGGAAATCGAAATCTTGCACGAAGAAGCAGATAGCCTTAAAGTCGCCATTCCAACCAATAAGGTGGACGTATTGCGAGAAGTGGATGTTATTGAAGAGATTCTGAGAATTTACGGTTTCGATCGCATTCCTATTTCGAGCTACTTGAGTTCTGCTATTACTGCTTCTCAAAACGACTATAAATTCCTAGCGAAGAATCAAGTTTCCCAACAATTGGTAGGTGCTGGATTCTCGGAAGTTATGAACGTTTCTTTGGTGAATTCTACCCTGCAAAGGGAAAGCCTAGAGGAAGTCGAACAAGTGGGGATTCTCAATAGCTCTAACGCAGGCTTGGATGTCCTACGCGCTGATTTGGTTTTTGGGATTTTACAAACCATCGCCCGAAACCAAAATCGAAAGGCAGGTGATTTGCAGTTGTTCGAATTCGGGAAGCACTATTGGTCGGAAGAGAAAGGTCTTCAGGAAAAGGAGGACTTGGCGATCATGGTGACTGGAAAAGTGAACGATGGAGATTGGCGATCAGCTACAAGAGCGCGTGATTTCTATGACTTGAAAACAGCAGTAGCAAATGTTTTCCAACGTTTGGGCATGAACTATTATCGTATCTCGGAGCTAGAAGACAAATTGTATCAATTTGGTTTGGAGTATAAAATAGGGCGAGATAGTGTTGCAAAAGCGGGTCTCGTTTCTAAAGAGCTTTGCAAAAAAATGGGTGTAAAGGGAGACGTCTTCATGGCTAAGTTGGACTGGTCAATACTCATGAAATTGTACAGCAAAAAGCCTTTGAATTTCAAAGAGTTGGATAAATTTCCAGCCATTCAACGAGACCTTTCTTTATTGCTAGATAAGTCGGTTCGCTTTTCACAAGTCGAGGAGATTGCCCGCAAGAAAGGAGGAAAATTGTTGACGGATATCGGCTTGTTCGACGTTTATGAGGATAAAAAAATGGGAGAAAACAAACGCTCCTATGCTGTGAGTTTTACTTTCCAAGATTCTTCCAAAACTTTGACTAAAAAGGAAGTGGACGCAATCATGGAAAACTTGATCGCCAAGCTTGAGAAAGGATTGGGTGTGACTTTAAAAGATTAGCATCATTTTTTTATTTAACTTGGTAGTGAATGAGGGAATTAAAAGACAGAATTGCCAGTTTGTCGACAAAGATTGACCTTCTGTTAGCAGACTATCAAAAACTAGAAGCTAGAAATGCGGAATTGGTGAAAGAAAACCAAGATTTGCAATACCAAATCGACGTGAAAGTTGGCGCGGTTTCGGCACTAGAAGATAAGGTCACTTGGCTCAAGCTCAATGGAGGTGATGGCGCATCTTCAGAAGAGCAAAAGGAAATAAACTCGAAAATAAATCGATATATAAAGGAAATAGACAAGTGCATTGCGCTGCTTCAATAGAAACGGCCTTGTACTGCGGTGAGGGCGAATAGAAAGTGTTCGCAAGAAATGTAAAAGGTGAGTAAAGAACTTAACAATATAGAAGTCTTAGTCGGTAACAGAACCTTCAGCTTGTCCATTGAGCCTGGAGAAAAAGAGATGGTACAACGTGCCTCTAAAATGGTAAACGACCAATTGAAAGAATTGAAAAAGACCTACAGTCCCGAACAGAAATCGGATTACTTAGCGATGGCGAGTTTGATGCTTTCGATGGAAGTTGTGAAGAAGGAACAAGAATTAGATGCTGCTAAAAAACTCAGTGAAGATTTAAGTGCCTTGGAATCAAAACTCGATAGTCGAGGACGAAAGTAAATTCTGCCTACTTATCTATTTTATCTGCCCCTATTACTGCCGTCTCTCATTTTTGTAAAAGAGACAACTACAGTGTCTAGCCAGCCTTGGCGAAAAACGAAAACAACATCCTTGCTTATTGCAGGATGAGAACATAAATACAGTTGATGGAATATTTAATACCGGCCATCATTAGCATTGTAGGTTTGATAGCGGGCTTTCTTCTCGGTAAGAAATCGGGAATAGGAGCAGCCAGCGGAAAACTAAAAGAAGCTAATCGAGATGCCAGCAATATAGTAGAGAAGGCGCGTCTACAAGCGGAGGCAGTTTTGAAGGAAAAGGAGTTGAAGAGCAAAGAAGTAGCCATTCAAATTGAGGCGAAAGCACAGAAGGAAGCCAGCCGAATTACCAGCCAAGCAGAAGATACGCTAAGAAAATCACGGCAGAAAGAAAACTCGATTAACCAAAAGAATAACAGCTTAAAAAATAAAGAGAAAGACTTGGATCGCGCAAAGGAAGACCTCGCGAAAACCAAGGGACAACTGGAAAAAGAACTGGAAGTCATCAATGATAAAAAGGCTAAGTTGGATGAGCAACGTGCAAGCTTAGAAGATCGCAAGAAAGCTTTGAAAGCGAAGCATGAAAAAGTAGATGCTCAATTCGAAAAAGGGCAGACAGAGCTTGCTTTGAAATTGGAGAAAGTGGCTGGACTTAGTGCGGAAGACGCCAAAGAGCAGCTGATGGAAACCATGAAGAAGAAAGCAGAATCACAAGCCATGGCGCATGTGAAAGATGTAATCGACGAAGCAAACCACCGAGCAAACAAAGAAGCCAAGAAAATTATCATTCAAACCATTCAACGAACTGCTGCAGAGCACGCCATTGAAAACTCGGTTTCCGTATTCAATTTGGAATCGGATGATATCAAAGGACAAATCATCGGTCGAGAAGGTCGGAACATTCGAGCCCTCGAAGCGGCAACAGGAATTGAAATTATCGTAGATGATACACCAGAGGCAGTGGTAATTTCTGGTTACGATCCATTGCGCAGAGAGATCGCTCGTTTGAGTTTACATCGATTGGTTGCTGACGGAAGAATCCACCCTGCACGTATCGAGGAAGTGGTGAACAAAACACGTAAGCAGCTGGAGCAACAAATCGTAGAGATTGGAGAGCGTACCGTGATCGACATGAATATCCACGGCCTCCATCCGAAGCTGATTCGATTGGTAGGTAAAATGCGTTTCCGTTCTTCTTACGGACAGAACTTGTTGCAGCACTCGCGTGAAACTGCGAATCTTTGCGCCATCATGGCCTCAGAATTAGGAGTGGATGAGAAGAAAGCAAAGCGGGCAGGATTGCTCCACGATATAGGAAAAGTTTCGGAAGACAACCCAGAGCTCTCGCATGCCATCTTAGGAATGGAGCTTTGTAAGAAGTACAATGAGAAACCTGATATCTGTAATGCAGTTGGAGCGCACCACGACGAGATCGAAATGAAGTACATGATTTCACCTTTGGTGCAAGCTTGTGATGCGATTTCGGGTTCACGCCCTGGAGCACGTCGTGAAATTCTCGAATCGTACTTGAAGAGAATCAAAGAGCTCGAAGAACTTGCTTCTAGCTATGATGGAGTGGAAAAAGCATACGCCATCCAAGCGGGTAGAGAATTGCGTGTGATCGTGGAAAGTGATAGAGTTTCTGATCAAAAATCAGAAGATTTATCTTTCGAAATCTCACAGAAGATTCAAGCGGAAATGCAGTATCCAGGACAAATTAAAGTAACCGTGATTCGAGAAAGAAGAGCGGTCAATTATGCGAAGTAATAAATACGTACATTGAAATAATCTCTAAATGTCGACTTCGGTCGAACCAACATAGAGGCCGAGAGGATTCGTTCTTCTCGGCCTTTTTTTATTCCTTTCAGTAAGTAATTTAATGGGCTACAATTTGTTTAAATAGAAGAGAGATTTTAAAGGATATCTCTTCCAAATCAAGCCTACCTTTGTAGGCTCAAATGATTACGCATGTCTGTTTTTAATTTCAATGCAGGTCCTTCGGTTTTACCCGTAGAAGTAACGGAAGGCATGGCGCGCGCCATCTTGGAGTTCGGTGAAAAGAAACTTTCCATCCTAGAGCTTTCGCACCGAAGCGAGGAAATCAACGCCTTCATCCAAGAGTCTAGACAAATGGTTCGGGATCTTTTGGAGCTCCCAGAGCACTATGAAGTCCTGTTTCTATCCGGAGGTTCTACGACTCAGTTCGCCCTCATTCCCATGAATTATCTGCCCGCCAATGGCGTGGCTGGCTATATTGATACCGGAACTTGGTCCACCAAAGCCATTGATGCCGCACGTTGCTACGGAGAAGTAGATGTAGCGGCCAGTTCCGAAGATGATGAATTTCGCCATATTCCCAAAGATTATCGCTACGACCCCGAATGGTCCTATATCTATTGTTGTTCCAACAATACCATCGCAGGAACCCAAATGCACGCTTATCCCAAGACCGATGTGCCTGTAGTACTAGACATGTGTTCGGATATTTTTTCCAGAAAAATGGACGCCACAAAATTCTCCGTAATCTTTGCCAGTGCGCAAAAAAATCTAGGACCAGCTGGAACAACAGTGGTTATTTTGGATAAACGACAGCTCGGAAAAGTGAAGCGAGCAATTCCCGATATGTTGAATTATCAAAAACACATTGCCAAAAATTCTGTCCTAAATACACCGCCAGTGCTGCCGATCTATGGCTGCTACTTAATGTTGAAATGGCTAAAGAAAAAGGGAATTGACCAAATAGAAAAAGAAAACAACGAGAAGGCAGCTTTGCTCTATCAAGAGATTGATGCCAACCCTTTGTTCAAAGGAAGGGCCGCCAAAGAAGATCGTTCTATCATGAATGTCTGCTTCGATATTATTGATGAAAAATTAGAGTCTTCTTTTCACACCTTTGCGGCAAATTATGACATCTTCGGAATCGCGGGACATAGATCCGTTGGCGGCTACCGAGCCAGCTTGTACAATGCAATGAGTAAAGAAGGCCCAGAGCGACTCGTAAAAGCCATGCAAGACTTTGCTTGGAGATTTGGTTAATTTGCTAAGTTTTATTTTTTAATAAATAAATGGGAGCTGAAGAAATTTTTACGATCGTCGGGGAAGTGATTCCCTTTATTGGAGTGATTTATTTTATACTCTATTTTGCCGGTGTGCTGAAGCCCACATTAAAGACAGAAGCCGAGCGCAAAACCTATCAGGAATTAATGCAAAATAAAAGTAAATACTTTGTTGCTTCCGGCATTTTTGTACTGCTTATTTTATTGGCTAGAATCGTCTTTGTATTTATTCTTTAAAAGGCTACTAGCATAATTGCGGTTTGCAAAAGCACGTCTATGAAAATATTTCAATATTGCTCGGCTGTTGCAATTCTGTTTTCAGCAGTTGTATTGTTTTGTAAAATTTGTTTTGATATTTATTTTTTCGAGCTCTTTCAAGAATTAGATCGTTCTGAAGGTGTTATTCCAGGAGTAGTGAGCGGAAACATTAGGGTGTTATTGCCTTTGTTGCTGCCTTCCTTTGTTTTGAGTATTGTGGGAGTGATAAAGAAAAATCGATATTCTTGGTTCGCTTTAGGTCTTACGGTATTTGTCTTTTTCTATATTTTGACTCCCGTAGCAGCTCTGGTATTTTTTTATTTTAAATAGTAAGGAATGTTCTATTTTCTGTTAGTGGAGGCTTTCGATGAAATGAATTTTAGTAGTTTCGGAAAATAAATATTTACGAAAATTGTCTAGTGTCAAGTGAATAAATATTTCTCACATACTTCAATTATTTTAGGCAGTTTGCTGATTTTGGTAAAAATGCTAATTGATATTAAATCTTATAGTTGGGTCAAGGAGATGGAGAAGATGGGCGATGTTTCGCCGAGCGTGGTTTCTGGAAGTTTTATCGATCTGATTATTGTTGTCCTAGTTTTGTTGCTAGGACTTTTGATGCCACTTGTGTTGAGTGTGCAAGGATATCGAAAAATGAATAAATATCGAAAATCAGCACTGGGGCTCAATATTTTCACCTTACTCTATTTGTTGGTTCCTTTGGGTGCCTTGCTAGCTTTTATTTTTTAAAGAAATTTCCAGTTCACTCGTTCCCCTTTTGTGAAACTTTTGTTCCTATTGTGGTTCAAAAAACAATCACAAAAATCGCTCACATCGCAAACTAATTCGAAGCACAAGATTGGTTTTCTTGCTGATCCCTTTTATTTCTATTGATGGAATGTTGGTTCGAAGACCAATCGTAAAGCATCGCACAACATCCCTCACAAGTAAGACGGATAAACCCTACCTTAGAAAAGTGAAAATTCCATTCCTAAAGAGCGGCGATAAAGTCGCCATTGTTTGTACCGCAAGAAGTTATGATCTCGAAAGAATGACCTTTGCCTTCGAGCAACTGAAATCTTGGGGTTTAGACTTGGTCGTTGGAGAATCCGTAGGAGCGGTAGAGCATCAGTTTGCTGGTACCGACGAGCTGCGTGCACGCGATTTCCAAAGAATGCTAGACGATCCCTCCATCAAGGCGATCATTTGCGCCAAGGGGGGCTACGGAACCGTTCGCATCTTAGATCTACTAGACTTTACAAGGTTTAAGGAGAATCCCAAGTGGATCACTGGCTTCAGTGATGTAACCGCGCTACATGCCCATGTTCACCAGCTTTGCGCATTGCCCACCATGCATGCACCTTTGCTATCTGTATTCCAATCCGCCCTTCCTGAAACCATTCACTCCTTTCGTACCGCACTTT
>CALFBW010000385.1 GCA_937951415.1 uncultured Chitinophagales bacterium
TGAAAGTTTTTTATTTGCCTCACTATCGGTCATTTTGGCTGTTATGATAACCAAGTCCTCTTTACCTTATTTTGAACAAATATTTGACTTGAATCTAGTCATCAACTTTTCTGTCGAGCAAGTCGTAATAATTTTGACTAGTATCATAATATATCCGATCTTAAAAAAGCGTTTTATTCCCAAGCCCAGTTAAAAGCATCCCAAGACCGTGAATTTAGCTTTGAAAATATTGGTAGGACTGTTCTTTCTACTACTCGCCGCAGCAAGTTGGTACTACCTCAGTAGCATTATTTCTTACATCATTGTTGCAGGAGTTTTATCACTCATTGGCCGGCCAGTGATGAGTGCTTTCCAGAATTTGTCCATTGGAAAGATAAAGATTCCCAATTCTATTGCCGCGATTTTGACCTTGGCATCTTTCTATTTAGTGATTGGGGCTTTGATTATGTTGTTCGCACCAATGATCGTTCAACAAGTGAGTTTGCTGAGAGACTTGGATTACAATAGTATCCTGACTTCTCTAGAACAACCAATTGCACATGCGAATACATTTTTGCATAAATATGGCGTCATCCCGCCGAATGAGCTGCTAGAAGATAAAATACAAGAAGGGATGACAACCTATTTAGGCAGCTTGAATATTACCAGCATTTTTGGATCTGTTTTCGGGGTAATCGGTGATGTGTTTGGTATACTGATTGCGACCTTCGCGATCACATTTATTACCTTCTTTTTCTTAACAGATCGCGCACTTTTATACAACTTAGTTTTCTCTTTAGTCCCTCCAAAAATTGAAGGTGGTTTTGACGGAGTAGTGCACCAAAGTAAAGAATTATTGACCCGTTATTTCATCGGAATTGTAGTGCAATTTATTGCTGTATCCATTTATATAACGCTGGGAATGTTATTTCTAGGCGTAGAAAATGCCTTGCTTATTGGCTTCTTTGGTGGTATTATGAACATTATTCCCTATGTAGGTCCGATTCTTGGTTTGGCCTTTGGAATTTTCGTAGGAGTCACCACTAATTTGGGCATGGACTTTTATATCGAAATGTTGCCGCTGCTCGTGAAAATATCTATCGTATTTGGAAGTATGCAGCTACTGGACAACATGTTTTTGCAACCCATGATATTCTCGAATTCTGTAAAGGCCCATCCTCTAGAGATATTCCTTCTGATTTTAGTAGCTGGAACCCTCTCTGGGATTACAGGGATGATTTTGGCCATTCCACTCTATACGATATTTAGAGTAATCGCAAAAGAGTTTCTCTCCGAATTTAAGATTTTCCAGCGGCTTTCTAGAAACTTATAGCGGCTTTTTCTTTTTTATTAATAAATAAATATGAGCGCTATTAAATCGCTTATTCTCGATTTAGGGAATACTGTTTTTTATATCGATTTTGATTTGACTTTCAAATATTGGGGCGAAAAATCAAACACAGATTGGCAGCTACTAAAAGATCGATTTCAATGGGACGAACAGCACATTTTGTTCGAAAAGGGCTTGTTGAGCGAAATGGATTTTGTCAAACACATTTCGGAAACGATGCAGATTCCCTTAAGCTTAGATGACTTTATAGTGGGTTGGAACGAGATTTACTTGGAAAATCTAGAGGGAATAGAAGTCTTTATGGAAAGGGTAGGCAAAAAGTACCGCCTTTTGGCACTGAGCAATACCAATTTCACACACGAGCGGGTCTGGAAAGATAAATACCGAGAACTTTTCAGCCACTTCGAATTTGTTTTTGCTTCTCATCATATGGAAGCCGTAAAACCAGAACCAGCCATCTACCAACAAGTGATAGATTATTTGCAGTTGGAACCTTGCGAAATGGTTTTCTGCGATGATAAAAAAGAAAACATCGAAGGCGCAGAGAAAATGGGAATGCATGGAATTGTTGTATCCAGTCCAGATCAAATGTATCGAGATCTTCGAGCCCTTGGTGTTGAATGGGCGAACAGCTAGGTCCGTCCGTGCAGTAGAGGCAGACCTATGTGTCTGCCGTTCATGAGGATTTTATGTACGGGGAGACCCTGCCTGCCTGCCGTTCATAAGGATTTAAGTTCGCCTGTACGGCCGGTCGTGCAGGTAGGTTCACCTGTCAGATTTGTCCAAAAAAAAGCACCGATCTTTCGATCAGTGCTTATTTAGTTGCGGAGACAGGACTCGAACCTGTGACCTTCGGGTTATGAGCCCGACGAGCTACCAACTGCTCCACCCCGCGATTGGACTGCAAATATAGGACGGTTTTAATTGCTGCGCAAATCTTCTAGAATAAAAATGCACAATACTCAAATTTGTAAGGAGAGATTATAGATTCTTCTAATTTCGCAGGGCTAACTATGAAACGCATTCGATTCATCATAAATCCCATTTCGGGGATGTTCAAAAAAAAGAACATTCCACAGATGATCGCGGAAGAATTAGACGCGGAACAATGGAAGTGGGAAATTTGCTTTACCGATGCCCCAGGGCATGCGAAGGTACTAGCAAAGGAAGCAGCAGAACAGCTTTGTTATATGGTAGTGGCAGCCGGTGGAGATGGGACCGTCAATGAAATTGGGAGTCAACTAGTTGGGACTAAAACGATACTTGCCATTTTGCCAGTAGGCTCAGGAAATGGTTTGGCGAGACGCTTGCAAATTCCTACTGAAAGAAGAAAGGCCATTCAGCTGCTAAACACTGGAAAAGTTATTGCAATCGATGCGCCTAGCATGAATGGGCAGTATTTTTTCTCCGTAGCGGGTTTGGGCTTCGATGCGCTTGTCTCACATCAATTCGCCTTGACTAAACAAAGAGGTTTTCTAGAATACGCACGTTTAATTGCACAAAACTATTTTCAGTACGAATTCAACCACTACCGGATTGAGGTGAATGGTAAAGTATATGAAGAAGAGTTGTTTTTCTTGACCATTGCCAATAGCGGCCAATTTGGTTATCAAGTGATGATTGCTCCCGATGCGGAACTTACTGATGGCGAATTTGAGTTAGTAATGGTGAAGGCGCATCCGAAATGGAAAGTAGCCTATCTTGTATCTATCTTGATGATGGGATTGGTAGAGCATACGAAGTACGCGCAAATTATTCGAGCCAGCTATGCAAAGGTGTCCATGAGGAAACCAATCACCTCTCAAATTGATGGAGATGCCTTGAGTGATGAGGAAACGGTGGTTTTTGAGATAGGTAAAGAAAAATTACGCTTGTTAGTACCAGATTTATAGTACAATGGGAAAGAAAAAAGATAAGAATAGAAAGGGAGTGATGTACTCCACAGATCCTGATTATGATTACGATCATGATCAGGAAGAAAGGGAAACCTTGCCTCCGTCAGAGCAAAAGTTGAAAATTTCCCTAGATCGCAAGCAAAGACGAGGGAAGCAAGTCACTTTAGTGGAGGGTTTTGTCGGTACTGAGAGTGATCTAAAGGATTTAGCGAAATCCCTTAAAAGTAAATGTGGGGTGGGAGGCTCAGCCAAAGATGGCGAGATTTTAATTCAAGGTGACTTTCGAAAGAAATGTCAAGAGATTTTGGAAGGCGCTGGTTATCGATGCAAACTATCTGGTGGATAATTTGCATCGATAAACATAGCTGTGGCTAACTCAATGCTAGCTGCCTACAATTTGAGCGACTATTTTCTTGAGTTCTTGCTCCCGCTGCGTCCCAATCACGAGTTTTTTGCCGTTTTTGAGCACCAATGCCAAACCTTTGTTCCCTTTGGTATTGTAGACTGTTCCAAATTTCGTCCACAAACGAATGCCCCAACCGCCAACAAAACCGTAATTGAGAACCTCGGCAGATTTTATTTGCGAAAGAGGTATGGTTTTTTTGAAGAATGGATGAAAGTGCAAACTAATTTGTTGGGCATCTATTTTGGTTTTCATTCTTGGAAGCAAAAATATTCCTGAAATTACCAACAAGAAAAACCAAATAGGTACGACAAAAATGAAGAAGCTCAGCCCATCTACATCGCTATAAAGTGCTACAGTCACAAAGATCGTAACTAGTGATTGGAACAAAACGATAAGTCTTGTCCATTTCTGATTTAGACTTTGTGTCTCTTCAAAAAGAAAACGGCTCCGTATTTCCATAGCTCCTTCACTTTTAATTTCCCATTCATTACCATAACGAGAAATGTAGAAGAAAGAGTTCCTTACAAACCACAATTGTTTTTAATATGACCTTTGTGTCGGTTTAGCTACTAAGGAATGTGCAGTTCAATATTTTTCATCCTTAAGACGTGTGATCAGCAACAATAAGCCAATTGCCGTCGATTTTTCTCCAAATGAGGGTAAAGAAGCCCCCAACATCTTCCTTAGTATCTCTAGCAAGCTGCCATTTGCCTATCATGTGTGCCGAGGCTTCTGACAGCAGATTCAATTCTAAAACTTCGAAACTCAGTTGCCCCATAGTAGCACGATCTGGATAGCTTTTTTGGTAGTTGGACAAAGTCGCTTCCCAACCTTTTGTTACACCCGACTTACCTGTAAAGCTCAATGCTTCCGACTTCCAATAGCCCTCCATGAAGAGCTCAATGTCTCCGTCGTTCCATGCTAATCGCTGCGTTTCTAGCACATTAAATATCAATTGCTCATCGGTTAGTTGCGCCTTTTCAGTCATTCCAGTCGACGTATTTATTAAAGAAAATAAAGCCAAAATTAACACGTGCAGCATCATTGAATAAATATTTTAGTGAAGGATTTTTGCCCGTTTATTGTAAGTATTTCTAGTAAATAAATGCCCGTTTCAAATGCATTATTTAGCGAGATATTTCCTGAAAGCTCTCCGTCTGTTTTGTGAGCATAAATGATCTTTCCATTGATGCCGTATAAGCGCAATTCTGTCGTCTTCTCAGTGGTTTCCCAAAATAAGTCGGCGCCTCTAGATACGGGATTTGGATAAATGCTGATGTTTTTATTCTTAGTAATAAGGCCCGTTGCAAATTCTCCAGCTTGTAATAGGCAATCACTGTATCGAATCCATTCTACTTCAGAAATTTCGTGTAAATCATCACGATTCTCCATTAAGTCTTGATAAATAAAACCATTCTCGCCTGTGAAAATTTGATATTGATCGCAAGCTCCACGTAGAATTAATGTGTCTTCTCCCATGCCTCCCAGTACAACATCATTTCCTCCTTTACCCATGAAACTGTTGCGGCCCGAATTTCCTCTCAAACGATTGGGAAAATTATTTCCCTCAATATTGGCGAACTTGCTTCCGCTTAATCGTGCGTTTTGATAGTACTGACTTTTATAGCTATACGGTGCCGAAATGTTTTCATCTAAATAAAAAGTGCCTTCAAAATCTTCATTTAGTCGAATAAATATTTCGAAACTTTTCGGAAGCCAATTGCTCAATAAACTGTACATGTTCGGATCACCGGTTTCCATGCTTTCTCTACTAATAAATGGATATTCATTATCGCCCGCCATTCCATTTCCAGAAGGATCGTGTTGCCACATGCCATAGTAGCACTCCATAGCAATGGCAAAATATTCGTTATCAAAATCTTCTTCCTCCAAATCGCTCAAAGGTTGATAGATATTATTGGCCAAGGCCGCTTGTAAATTAGCATCCAAAGCACTCAAAAAATCGGGAGAAGCAGTTTCCAATCCGTAATCTTGGATATAATGCAGTATTTCTTCAAAAGAAGCATCGCGCTCCTCTGCTTCCAGCCATTCGGGAGTACCCGGCACAATGATTTCAGTCGCCCACAGATCTTGAATTTTAGGATCACATTCCAAAAGCGCTTGCGCTGCAGGTGATTCCAATTGTTCCTCGTTGGTAAACAAAGCCAAGGCGGCTGGAGCTTCTGCTAGGGCAGATCTCAAGGCAGATTTATTACCAAAATCCCCTTCAGTATCGAAGGTGAAAGCTGCTAAAACGCGATTCGCATGAAAAACTTTCTGCTCGCTAATGTCAGCATTGGATAAGACCAAACCATGAGACGGGCCGTAACTTGCTAAGGAATATTGCCCGAACAAATCTTGATATTCCTGCGGAAAAATGGGTCCCATTTCCTCGACCACATCTTCCTGAAAAATGAAATCACTAGCGCTTGG
>CALFBW010000386.1 GCA_937951415.1 uncultured Chitinophagales bacterium
AAAGCCAGATTCTGGAGGCAGTTCTACATCGAGTAAAAGGAGGTCGGGCTGCAAGAGCTGAATATCTTTTCTCGCTTGCTCACAATTGCTGCATTCAGAAACGATTTCTAAGGGAAGCTTACTTTCCTTTAACCTGATACGCAGTGTTTCCCGCACCATTACCTCGTCTTCAACTATCATTACTTTGATGACATCCATTCCTCTACGATTTAAAAGTGATCGTTACATCTGTCCCCGTTTCTCCATCTCGTTGAAAATCCTTGTCGTTGAAAATCAGTTCAATGACTTCGCCTTGCTTTTTCAAGATGTCGATCCGCTCCTGTAAGATTTTACCAGAAATAGACTTGTATCGGTTATTGGTTTGCGCTTTAATGGTGTGGGCCTTTTTTCTTCCAACTCCATTGTCTGAAACGCAACACCGTATACCGTCCAATTCTTTCTTAAAGGAAATTTGTAAGCTTCCCATTTTGTTCTGATATTTCAAACCGTGGTTGATGGCGTTTTCTACCAAGGGTTGAATCATCATTGCGGGAATTTTGCGATTCCCGTCAAGTTGCGAATCTACTGATATTTCGTAGTTAAATTTGTCAGCAAATCGCAAGTGTTCCATTTCTACATACTTTGTGATCAATTCAATTTCTTCACGAAGCTCGATTTCCTCTTGACTAGATTCCATCAAGACCAAACGCATCAAATCCGCAAATTTCACAAGGTAAGTATCGGCTTGGTCGCGGTCATTCTTTAAGATGAAGGAGTGAATGGCTGAAAGTGCATTGTTAACGAAGTGAGGGTTCATTTGGGCAAAGAGTGCCTTTGACCTACTTTTCTGAGCTTGTGTTTCCAAGTCCAGTTTTTCTTTCTTTCTTCGCAAATATCGGAGCATTCTCCGATCTCTATAATAGATGCCAAGAGCTCCCGCAAAGATGCCTAGGAGAATTCCTGCCAAAATGCGATAGTGCGTGTTGTCTTGCCAACGAGCACGGAGTTCTAACTTTAGTTTTCTAATCTCTGATTCCTGTCCAGTAACAGGGTTGATGGCGATTAACTCAAAAACATACTTTCCGGGGTTCAATCCCGAGTAGGTAACAGATCGTTCCTTACTTGGACTGCTGAATTCAGTGGAATGCCTTCGCAGGCGAGATCGAAACATGGTTCCTGCAGGATTGTGATGTGAAAAGGCTCCAAAATCGATCTTCATACTGCTACCAAATGCAGCAAATTCTAAGTTCGATTCCTCCGTGGAGTCTCGTAAATAAATGAGACTATCTCCTAGGGTTAAGGCTTCAAAATTTATAATGGGTGCTTCTTCCTTTTGTTCTAGTTTATCTGGATCAATGATACAGACCTTATCGCTAGTAGCTACCCAAATTCTTCCATCTGAGTGCTTGAGCATGGCATTTTGCTGACAATCAATTCCGGTAAATCCCCAAGACTTATCATAGAACCGAAAGTCTACATCCTTTCCTTCATTGTAGGTTATTAAGTCTAATACTCCTAGGCCTTTTGCCATTCCTAGAAAGAGTTTGCCGTCAGATTCAATGAGCGCACTTATCGTTTTATCTTCTACATTTATTGGAACTAAGTGAAAGCTATCATCAGCTGGTTCATAGTGATATAATCCATTTGTGGTTCCTAGCCATAATCGATTCGTCTCATCCAAATGCAGACTGACCGTTCCATCGAAATTAATGTCTCCATTCTGCTTGCTGTACGTTTTGATGGAAGAATTTCGCAGGTCAAATCTAGCCAGTTGGTGCCAGCTGCCGATCCAATAGTAACCTTCAGCGTCTTTTTGGATGGAGATAATAAAAGAAATTGGGTCCCATTCAGGATTTTCAGACGACCATTCAATGGCATTTCCGAAGTATCGGAGCTCGCCTTGTTTGTCCATTATTTTAAATCCTCCTTTTACTCCCAAAAAGAGCAATTCTTCCAATTCATCGTAATAGCAAAAGAAAACGGCGGTGTTTTCTAAGCCGGCTACAGCTTCAAAGCGTCCTGCTTCCCACTTGATAAGTCCTTCGCTGTGAGGAATAAATACGCGACCATCTTTTGTGCGACATGCGCCATTGTAGAAATCTCGAATTTCCTTAAGTACGGGTTCAGAAGTGGAGAGTTGTTTTGATTTACCTGTAGTGAGATCGTACGAAAATAAGCCCGATCCATAAGAGCACAAGAATACTTGGTTTTCTCCTCCTTCAACTAAGGACCAAATGTAGTTTTCAGCCCCAGTTTCTTTGTCTAAGTGACGAAAAGCACCACCCAACATTTTCACTAAGCCGTTTTCGGTGGCCAGCCAGAGATAGCCGAACCGATCGGTAAGGGCGTCGTTGACTTTCGATTGATTTTCGTAAGGATACACCTTTAGTGTTTCTCCCTGAACCTCAAGGAGGTCTTGCTTTTTGTTGATGATCAACGGAGCTCCACTGGGCAGCTCATACAAACGTGTGCTTGAAAGTTGCTCTTTGTATTTATTAATACTTCTCAAACTCCCTTGATCGAAGAAATACAATTGATCTTGGGAACTAATGAAGGTTTCCCCTTGCTCATTTATTAAAATGGATTGATACTTAGTGTGATCATTGAATGCTTTAAGATCACCAGAAGAAAGCAGTGCTCGCCACTTTCCTTTAGCTGCATTAATGCCAAAAACCTCGTTCATCGCTTCGCTTATTACGAGAACTTCCTTGCTTTGTGAATCGAATCGGGCAGTCTTACCGTTAATTTCTCCTGGAAATAAATTTAGAAGCTCTTCTACATGAGGAGCTTCGTAAGAGAATCGATAAGCGTTTTTGGATCGATCTGGAAGCAGTAGAGGAGCGTTGGATTCATCAAAAAGTAAGGCAATAAATTGCTTTCTTTTCAATGGGTAGTTGGTATAAATGCCTTTATGAAAACGGGAAATACCTTCTTCCCAGAGTATCCATACACTTCCATCAGGACTGAGCTCGATGTCAAGGATACGCTTGCTCTGCAATCCACTTTCTTTGCCTACTGGAATAAAACGGGTTCCATCGTATCTAGAAAGTCCACGTTTAGTCCCTGCCCAGATATAGCCTTTGTGGTCTTCAACTACACAATTTACCTGCATTTGAGGAAGTCCATCCCAAATCGTAAAGCGCTCAAGCGGATAGTTTTGTGCATAGCTTCCTAAGCAACAGCATAGGAATGTGTAGCAAAGTAGAAAGCGATATGTAAAGGCAATATTCAAAGGGAAAGGTAAAATTAAAGCATCGAAAATTAGCCGAAAATTCTGTGGAGCTTTTTGCTCCTTTAAAGCCTTAGAATCAAAACAGATTGACACTCAAAGGGAGATATTACTTTGATATGTAGATAGTTGTGATAAGATAAAACCACTTATCAGTTTGAATTGCCACTTATGGGATATTAATCCCACAGCCTTTTAAGGGCTGAAAAGAATATTCATATTTGTTCTTTCGATAGGTAGTAACGTGCTATCGAAAAAGTAGTTGTTCCCCGAGGGCCGGAAAGTATATTCTATTTTCCGGCTCTCGTTTTTATAATAAAAGGGCTCTAATTGTTCTTTAGAGAGGAATGTTTCCGTGCTTCTTTTTAGGTAAGTTCAAGACCTTGTTTTCCAGCATCGAAAAGGCCTTGATCAACTTTTCTCGAGTTTGTTCTGGTAGAATCACTTCATCTACAAAACCTCTTTCGGCCGCGCGGTAAGGATTGGCAAATTTGTCTTTGTATTCTTGTTCTTTTTCAGCTAAAGTCGCTGCTGGATCTTCCGATGCTTTAATTTCCTTTCTGAAAATGATCTTGGCAGCACCGCTTGCGCCCATTACGGCAATTTCTGCACTTGGCCAAGCATAGTTCATGTCGGCACCAATGTGTTTGGAATTCATTACATCGTAAGCGCCTCCATAGGCTTTCCGTGTAATGACAGTAATCTTTGGCACTGTGGCTTCACTGAAGGCGTACAATAATTTAGCGCCGTTGGTGATGATTCCATTCCACTCTTGATCGGTTCCGGGAAGAAATCCAGGAACATCTACAAGAACCAGTAGAGGAATGTTGAAGCTGTCGCAGAAGCGAACAAATCGTGCTGCTTTTCGCGAAGAATTGATGTCAAGTACTCCAGCCAACATCGCTGGCTGATTGGCAACAACTCCTATGGATCGACCTGCTAAACGCGCAAAGCCTACTACGATATTTTCAGCAAAGTCTTTATGGACTTCGAGGAACGAATTATCATCACAAATTCCATCGATTACCTCACGCATGTCGTAAGGTTGGTTTGGGTTTTCTGGAACAATATCTTTGAGACCTAAACGCTCCTCCGAGCCATTGTTTTCATAGGAAATGGCAGGAGCATCTTCTTCGCAATTTTGTGGCATAAATGCTAGTAGCTCCTTCAATTGAGCAATTGCTTCTACCTCATTGGCACAAGCAAATTGTGTAACACCCGAGCGCGAGGCATGTGTTGCGGCGCCTCCAAGTTCTTCTGAGTTGACTTCTTCATGGGTAACCGTCTTTACCACATCTGGACCCGTAACAAACATGTAGGAAGTGTGTTCTACCATCATGATAAAGTCCGTCATCGCTGGAGAATAAACAGCACCACCTGCGCAGGGACCTAATATCAAACTTAACTGTGGAATCACACCCGAAGCCATCACATTTCTATGGAATATATCGGCATATCCCCCTAGTGATACCACGCCTTCTTGAATTCTAGCTCCGCCGCTGTCATTTAAGCCAATCAAGGGAGCTCCATTTTGCATGGCCAAATCCATAATCTTGCAGATTTTCTCTGCATGTGTTTCTGAAAGGGAACCTCCAAAAACTGTAAAATCCTGAGAAAAGACGTAGACCAAACGTCCATTTATTTTACCATAACCAGTAACAACTCCGTCACCTAAAAATTTCTGATTTTCCATGCCAAAGTCTGCACTACGATGCGTGACCAGCATTCCAATTTCTTCGAAAGTCCCTGCATCTATCAGTAAATTCAAACGCTCTCGTGCTGTTAATTTCCCTTTGGCATGTTGCGATTCAATGCGTTTTTCTCCACCTCCTAATTGGGCAAGATCAATTTTGTCTTGAAGTCGTTTGATTGGGTCTCTCATAGGATGTCAAATATCGGAAGGCTCTAGCAAAAAAAGGCAATAAACCCGTTATTCAGTAAAGAATGACTTTAATTCTGTGGCTTCTTCAGGTTTCATGCGGCCAGCTAGGATCAAACGCAACTGTCTTCTTCGAATAGCACGTTCAAACTGTTCTTTTTCTTGTTCAGTCTCAGGTATGAGCGGCTGACTAGCAGTTGGTTTTCCATTAGAATCAAGGGCCACAAACGTGTAGTAAGCATCGTTGCACTTGTATTTATTTTCAGTAGGAAGATTTTCTGCCCAAACTTCAATGTAGGTCTCAATGGAAGTATTAAACGTCCTAGTAACTTTTGCTTCGATTGTAATCACATCACCCAATTTAATTGGGTTGTAAAACGAAACATGATCGACACTAACGGTGACAACTACTTTGCTAGAATGTTTACCTGCTGCAATTGCAGAGGCAATGTCCATCCAGTGTAAGATCTTTCCACCTCGCAAATTATGTAGTGCATTGGTGTCATTCGGTAAGACCAATTCGGTCATGATTGTTCTAGAAAATGCTGGTTTTCTACCTTCCATTCGGCTTTGTTTTGAGCCCGCAAAAGTAGCCTACCTACAGGAGATTTGCTGTTGAATGATCGCTAGTGGAGAAAGCTTTTATGAGCGACTAATCGAAATTCAAGAGGAATTGGTGATAAAAGCGAACCAGGTCTTTGTATCCTTCCACCGAAATGCGTTCGTTGGATCCGTGGATTCTTCCAATGTCTTCACTGGTAGCAACCACTGGTAAAAAGCGGTAAATGTTTTCGGCCACTCCCACGAAGTAGCGAGAGTCGGTGGTAGCAACACAAAGCGAAGGCGTTGTGATGGTTTCTGGCCAAATTTGGCGTGTCGTTTTTACTAAATTGAGAAAACCTTGCGATTCAAAGCTCGATAAGGGAGCTGCTTCTGAAACGCCATCCAAAAACTCTACTGAAACCCTGTCATCATTAATGATTGCTTCTAAGTGGGTGAGAATATCCTTTGAATGATCGCCTGGGTAGATTCTGAAGTTTACAATTGCTTCAGCAGTTTGAGCTAGTACATTTTCCTTGATACTGCCTTTTAACATTGTTGGAGCAGCAGTCGTTCTTGTGGAGGCATTGGTGCTGGGCGATTGAGCGAGCTGGTAATCAACGATAGGACCGAACAACCACAAGTTGGAGAACAAGAGACGATGGGTGAAGCTCATCTCTGGGCCAGTATGCTCGAAAACTTGTTGCATCAAGCCATCCTGCCTTTGAGGCATGGGTTCGTTCTGAATGGCCAATATTGCTTTTGATAAAATTCCCACTGCCGTTTCCTCGGGCGGCATGGAGCTGTGACCTCCTTCTCCTGTAGCAGTTATTTTCGCATTTGCATAGCCTTTTTCTGAAACGCCAATTAAGCCCACTTGGCCATCGAATCCAGGCAAGATATGGTCGGCTACAATGGAGCCTTCATCCAAAACAAAGGCAGGACGAATGTCATTTTCCTTTAAGTATTCGGCGACGGCTTGTGCACCAGTCCCGGTCGTCTCTTCGTCATGTCCGAAGGAGAAATAAATGTCTTGGGCCGGCTGGTAACCTTCTTTTAAAAGCATCTCCGCGGCTTCTAAGATGCCCATCACGCTCAGCTTGTCATCCAAAGCACCTCGCCCATAGATGAAACCATTGGTGATTGCTCCACTAAAAGGAGGCGCATCCCAAGCGTCAGGATTTTCTACGGGAACCACATCGTAATGTGCGATTAACATAATAGGAGCCGCTGATGGATTCTTTCCAGTCCATTTGTATAAGGGGGTGTATTTCGCTAAGACCTCAATTTCCAACTTCTCATGTACCAAGGGAAACATGGAATCAATAACTGTTGTAAATTTTTCTAATTGAATGCTATCAGGAATGTAAGGAGTACCAGAAATAGTAGGAATTTGGATCACTTCCGAAAGCCGATTTACCGCAGCATCACTGACTGACATTTCAGGAAGTGCTTCTACCTTCATTTGCTTACTTTCGAATCGCCATAGGTTAAAGAGCAAGACTACTATCAATAAAATGGTGAATAAAAGGAAGAGGCCGACGATCCGTTTCATAGTTCTACTTACTAACAAAGATACAGCTTGGCTTGTGTGTTTTTGTTCTGTCGTAGTATTTTAGCAGAAGACTTAGTTTATTTTTAAAGTTATAGAAAGAATAGAAGCATGAAAAAGCTATTGTACACCATAGGACTGGTTTTGTTTGTGAGTATTTCAGCTTGTGAAAGTGGATCAAAAGCACCTGCGGCAAGTAGCCCTGGTACAGGTGATTGGTCATCTTATGAAATGACAGACCTAGGAGAAGGATTGAGTTTGGCAAGCAAGAAAGATGATAAGGGCCAACTCTTAGAAGAGGGAACGCTGAAAAATGGAAAGCGGGAGGGAACTTGGGTGACTTTCCATACCAAAAAGGGAATACCTGCTACTATGACTTCCTATGCAGGTGGTAATAAGAACGGCACATTTGTTAAAATAAATGACAAAGGGGATTTTGAAGAAATTGCACATTTTTCGAATGGCGCACTTTCGGGTGTTCGAAAGGTTTATGATCGGACTCGAGTCATTGAAGAAGCCAGCTATTTAAACGGTCAATTAAATGGTGAGCGGAAGTTGTTCTATAAAGACGGAACATCAAAGGAAGAAGGCGTTTTCAAAAACGGGAAGCGTGATGGAACGGCAAAGTGGTTCGATGAAGAAGGAAATGTTACCATCGAAATGGAATACAAAAACGGGGAAAAGGTCAATTAATACTTTTTGACGCGATGAATAGGCACCTTTTTGCTCAAGCTTTGAACGAGGGTCTCTTATGAACAGGAAATGAAGGATAAAATTAGCTGAGCTAACAGATTGGCAAAAGGCGATTTGATCTTATTTTGAGTCGCAGGGATTTGTTCTTAGAAGCCAAAGCCTCGACCACTTGGTCTTTTAGCGCGGCAGCATGTGGTTAAACATGGTGGCCTTTGATCCTCTTGAATGGAAGAGTGAAACCAAGATACAAGTTCAAGAGGGAGTGCTTAGAGCAAATTTTGAAATAGATTCGAGCTTTCAGTTGATCACTTACGAAGAAGAAAAATTGTGGGATCAATTTGTGCTTAATTATGAAAACACACTGCAAAGCACGGAATCTTTCCTTGAGGTAAATGCTAGTAAAAGAAATGCTGTCAAAAATCTCAATGGAAATATATTGCATACGCAATCATAGGGGCATGGGTATTTGGGATTCCGTCTTTTTTTATTGCGTATAAATTGAATGTCATTCCTCTTGGTGTTTTAGGGTCTATTTTCGGAGCGTTTTTGTTTTTATTCTTGAAAATCAAGAAGGGATAAGTTGTTCGAGAACGCTCGATCAAGCTGATTCCGAAACTCCAGTAGGAAAGTTTTCTTTGAATACCGATGTGTGGATTAAATCATGTTAGAGTATATTTTACCAGTATTTATTAACTGATTTAATATACCCTAACATGTATTTGCAATTATTTTGAGCGGCAATAATTTATGATTCGAATGCCTTTATTTCCGACAAATATTTATTCAATTCTTCTTTCACTTTTGGAAATAAAAACAAGAGCCCAATCATGTTTGGAAAGACAAGGGCCAAGATCATCGCATCTGAAAATTTGATCACAGCATCTAGGGTTATCGAAGATCCTAGAACGATAAAAAGTAAAAATAAAATCTTGAAGATGCGCTCTTTATTTCTGCCTTTTCCAAATAGATACGTCCAAGATTGTAAACCATAGTAGGACCAAGAAAGCATAGTAGAAATGGCAAATAAGACCACTGAGATTGCCAATAAATAAGAGAAGCCAGGTATGCTGTTATCGAAGGCCAAGGAGGTCAGTTGAATACCTCCAATTCTTTCTTGAGTAGATTCGAGAAGAACTTCACCATTAATGACATCGCCATATTGAAAGGCAGCATCGATGTTGAAAATCACAATGACCAAGGCGGTTAATGTGCAAATTACTACGGTATCAATAAATGGCTCTAACAGTCCGACCAAACCTTCTGAAGCTGGATATTTTGTTTTTACGGCAGAATGCGCAATCGCTGCCGATCCAGCTCCAGCTTCGTTGGAAAAGGCTGCTCTTCTGAAACCTTGAATGATTACGGCTGCCACTCCTCCAACTATTCCTGAACGGGGGGTAAAAGCTTCTGATACAATTTGCCGAACAGCATCGTCAATGAGTGAGAAGTTGGCGAGAAGTATAAATACAGCTGCTAATACGTAGAAGCCAGCCATGAACGGAACGATCTTTTCTGTAACTTTTCCAATCCGTTTTACACCGCCTAGGATTACTATCGCGACAATGAAAGCAAACAAACAACCAATAACAGGGCCTGCTAAAGGAAAGTCCAAGCCAAAGCGACCAATGATTTGTGCAGAAGCCTGATTAGACTGAAAGGCATTCCCGCCTCCAAAAGAAGCTCCTACACACAAAACAGCAAAAGCAACTGCCAATAGCTTTCCGATCATGCTAAAGCCTCGTTCTTTTAATCCTTTAGACAAATAGTACATGGGTCCACCAAAAACCCGTCCGTCTTCGTCAATTTCCCGATAACGAACGCCTAAGGTGCATTCGACAAACTTTGATGACATTCCCAATAGACCAGCAACGATCATCCAGAAAGTTGCTCCAGGACCACCGATAGAAATGGCTACAGCTACCATGGAAATGTTGCCCAAACCCACTGTTCCTGAAACGGCGGTAGTAAGGGCTTGAAAATGATTTACTTCTCCTTCTTGCTCCTCATCGCGAATAGTGTCTGGAAGGTCTTCTTGCGGCTTACGCTTTTCCATGTCATCAAATTGACCGCGCACTACGCGAATTGCTAAGGGAAACAATCGGATATTGGCAAAGCCAAAATAAACGGTGAAGAATAAGGCACTTATTACTAGTAGAATTAAAACTATGGGAATACTAAAGCCGGAGAATTGAAGGGGATATAAGACCAATGCTTCCCAAGCTTCTGCAACGGGCATAAAAGCCTCGTTGACTTTTTCTGGTAAACTAGCGGCCTTTATTTGACTTCCCATTAAGGTTGAAGTTGCTAGTAAAAGAGCTTTCTGAAGGGACAAAATACTGCGCTTTTTCCTTTGGAAATTATTTATTTGTTTGTGCATCGATACGGTTTTTGTATTTGAATACACGCAACTTGGGAAATTATAAAAAACCAGAAAGGCCTTGTCTGATTTATCTTTAAATTGACTGAATTATTTAGCCATTGTCAGTATTTGTTTTCTGCTGTCAGTAACTAAAGCGCTGGTAATAAATGTGTTGGAAAAATGGAAAGTTGTTCATTCGAGCTTTACGAAAAAGAGAATTGTTGACGACTAAAAGAAAAATGCCTTGAAGAAGTACTTGCTAAGAGTGAATTTCTAGCTGCTCTGCTTTCAGAGTTAATCGAATTTTTCCTGTTGCTTTTTCGAAAAAGTGCTGTTTGAAATGCTCTCCTTCTTCAGACAATTTCCACTGATGACTGCCATACATTCCATCCAGTAAAGATTCAGCCAATCGACGAACTTGATTATGGTCGGAAATGTCGAACTCTTGACGACTTTTGAGTTCCTTGGGTTTGATACGAAGCCAACGATTGTCTTCCAATTTTGCATTTGCAAAGGCCAGCAACAAATCGAATCGTGTTTGATTTAGACTGAGTTTTCGTTCCTTTTCTCCTTGCTTGATGACTAGTACTTTTTGTCGAGGGACTAATTGCCATTTGATCCCCTCGGGAAGAATGAATTGTTCTTTATTTTCATCTTTTACCCAACTTAAGGCAAGGGCAAAAAAGATCATGATGAGCAGTGTTTTAAAGATCGCAGAAAGTAAAGTTAGATTGCCTTCTAAGCTTAATGGTAGTAGAAAATCTAGTTTCGAAAATTGTGCGAGCAGTGTCACGAAAATCGCAAGGATGGACAAATAAGCCAGCATCCGAAGTTTTCGTTTTTCAAAAGACTCCCAGAGAACTGCTGCTAAGAAAAGGAGAGTAAGTAAAGAAAAATACACATCTAATTCTCGAATCGGGCCTTCGCCTAATCCCATCATTTTGCTCAAAGTAGGTAAAAGAGAAAAAAGGAAAGGGAGTCCTATAATATACTTCCAGTAGGAAGATTTTATGAGGTGTTTAAGTTGGCTGGGAATAAATTGAAAATAAGGCAGCGCAAGTAGAATGAAAAAGCTGTTAAAAATAGAAATGATGGATTGCCAGCCTTGAGCAAGGTAAGATTCATTGCTGTTGTGACCCCAAAATACTTGCAGCGCCCCTGCGAAACTCCATGCTAACACGGAAAGCGCCAACCACACTTGCCCATGATCTCCTTTGCGCTTTCCCAAGTGCCACCAGATGGCCATTAGAGCCAAAAAGGCGAATCCGCAAACGAAGAGTTGCCAATATCCAAATGCTATGTTCATGCTTCCTTCCACGAACTGCAAGTTAACAGAATTGTCTTTGACTTAAAGAAGTGTTCATTAAGAGATTCCAGTGGCTTTTCCTAGTTTGGGTTTTCCCTGCATTTATTACAAAAAAAGCCACTTCCCGTAAGGAAGTGGCTTCGTTCATTTCTAAAAGAAAATCGATTATAATACTTCGATTTCGATTCTTTTTTGCTTGTCGTCTTTAGCGTCAATACCAGACAATGGTTCTTTTTTACCGATGCTGCTGCTCTTGATACGATCTAAAGCCACACCTTTCAACTTCAAGTATGCTTGAACCAATCCAGCTCTTACTTTACAAGCTGCACGTGCTGCAGAGTTTTCTACTACGTTTCCGTGATCCTTGCTGTGCGCGCGGATGTCGATTTTCATGTCAGGGTTAGCCTTCATGATTTCTGCTACTTGATCAAAAGTCGCTCTTGCTGAAGCCGATAGTGCTTTACCATCACTTACAGTACCAAAGTTTACTCTTGTACCAGACTTTGCATTGGCAAACTCAGCAGCTGAACCAGTGTAAGTTTTAGCGCCCGCTGCAACATCAGCATCACCTGTACCTGACCCTGAAACAGCTCCATCTTTCGAATCTACTTTTGCAGCTCCACCGTTCGCTGCCGAACCAGCTGTACCCGCATTTGTTCCAGTTCTCGTTTTTGCATCTGTTCTTGTAGTTGTAGAACTAGAACTAGATGTATTTGTACGAGACTTTGTTGTTTGCTCAGTCTGTACTTTGCTTTTCTGATCGTCGCCTTTCACTTTTCCGTCAGTACCTCCCGTACCACACATTTTCCAAGCGAAAAGTCCTAACAAGCCTAAAAGCAACAAAGGCAATAACATTTTCAAGAAGCCGCCGCCGCCTTTTTCTTCTTCACGGTGCGCAGTCTCAACCGTTCTTTTGGTTGTCGTACTTGAGTGACTAGAACTTGAGCTAGAGCCACCAGAAGCGTAAGATTGACCGCCCCACTTATTGAAGCCTAAAAGAGACGCCATTTCTGGATGTGCAGCCTTAGCTACATGCTCTTTTTGCCCTAATAAAAGATCAATTAATCCTTGCTTGCCGTTTGACTTGCCAGAAATCTGCTTGCCAATAAAGCCCATTACAATAGGAGCTAACATTCCCAAAACAGAGCGAGACTTTCCGCCTATTCCTAATAGTCTACCTGCAAGATCAACTACTTTGCTGGAAGTGCTTTGTCCGCCCAAAATCATTGGGAGCATTGCTGCTCCAGTTTCTAAAAGAGAGCTGTTTCCGAAGACAGATCCTAGATTGTCTAGAATTCCTCCGTCATGATCTTTCTTAATTACGTTGTACAAGTCATCTGCTCCAGAGCTTGTGCCAACATTGTTGATGAGTCCGCCTAAAATAGTCGAAACAGCACTACCCATAGCGCTTTCTGCATCATTTTTACCGAGTCCTAGGTTCCCGGCCAGTCCTTCGATGATTTGACCGCCAAACTGGCTAGCCAAGGTCTTCATAATGTCCATAAACAGTCATTTATTGATAAAAAGGGTGAATCAAATAATAATTTGGTGGTTGTGTAAACGTGTTATTAAACTTCTGCAAGATAACATATTCTCCCTTTAGACGTTTTTATGACAAAAAGTTACCATATACTAGCATGAGGAAAATTTATTACCTGTCGAATTGTGATTCTTGTCGGAACATGATTAAAGAATTTGAACTTGCAGATACCTTCGAGTTACAAGACATCAAGAAGCAAGCCATCAGTGCTAGTGAAGTAGATGAAATCAAGGAATTAGCAGGTTCCTATGAAGCCTTTTTTAGCAAGAGAGCGAGAAAGTATCGATCCATGGGCTTGGCGGATATGCAACTTACTGAAGCAGATTACAAGAAGTACATTCTAGAAGAATACACTTTTATCCAAAGACCTGTGATCATTGTCGATGATCAGGTTTTTGTAGGAAGTTCGAAAAAGACGAAAGAGGCGCTTGGGAATTATTTAGGTAAATAGAATTAATTGATTATCAATAACTTACTCTATGAATATCGAAGAACTCCGAAGCTATTGTTTGTCCAAGAAAGGCAGCTCAGAGGGAACTCCTTTTGGGCCAGATGTTTTGGTAATAAAAGTGCTCAATAAAATGTTTGCAACCCTTTCACTTTCGGGTGAATTGCGTATGAATTTGAAGTGTGACCCAGAGCGCGCCTTGGAGTTGCGAGCAGAATATCCTTCGGTCATTCCAGGCTATCATATGAATAAAAAACATTGGAATACGATCCAAGATATAGAGCTCATATCGGCCCATTTACTGAAGGAGTGGATCGACCATTCGTATGCACTTGTAGTAAAAACTTTGAAAAAAGATGAACAATCTTTCTTGAAAGAGGCTTAACTTAATGTTAACGATGAAAAAACCTTCCAATAATATTGAACACCTGAGAGCACTGGTAGAAACTAGAGTTTTTGGCGTCTGTACGCATTTGGGAGAAAGGCTAGGTATTCCTACCAAACACATTCGTCTGTTTTTTGTCTACGCGACCTTCATCGCTACTTTTTCTCCCATCATCATTTACATGATCTTGGCCTTTTGGATGAACATGAAAGCCTATCTCGAAGAACGAAGCTCCCGCATTTGGGATTGGTAATAAATGCTTCTCTGTCCTAAGCCAAAATTAGGCATATCGTCTTGCCAAGATTTTTCCATCTTGTTTTCTAAGAGTACATTCATTTCAATAAATCTGTGTCTTAGCACTACTTTTAGGCATGGAAAAATTGAACATTGAGATAAAGGCTCGCTGCTCCAATCCTCAAAAAGTGCGTTCGATCTTGACAAGCTTGGAGGCAGACTTCAAAGGACTCGATCATCAAATCGATACCTACTTTCAAGTTGCTTCAGGACGCCTCAAACTCAGAGAAGGAAATATAGAAAATCACTTGATCCACTACGAAAGAAGCAATCAAGAA